>NZ_JBDJPF010000093.1:0-16717 GCF_054957865.1 Streptomyces xingningensis | reverse complement strand
GGGGGGGGGGGGCCCCCCCAACACAGGTGGGGGGGGGCCCGGCGGCGCCCCCCCCCCGGGGTTGTAGCGGGAGAAAACCCCCCCGCCGCGGGGTTACAGCGGGGGGGTGGGGAGGGGGCGGGGCGGCGGTGCGCGAGCGTGGGGTGGGTGCGGGGGGGGGTCTGACGACCGCCGGGGGGTTTTTGCCCCCCCGCCCGGGCTGCGGGGGGGGGGGGGGGGGCCGCCCCCCCCCGAAACGGTGAAAGGGCGGGACCGGGGCACAAACCCCTACACTTCGACCGACCCGGCATAGCCCAGCAGTGCGCTCAGATCCAGCTCCCCGCCCCGCGCGTACGCGCCCTCGTACGCCTCGTCGCCCAGCGCGGCGCGGGCGCGGTCGCGGGCGCGGATGCTGTCGGGGCCGCCCTGGCCCACCCCGAAGACCGCGGCGCAGCCGCCGAAGACCACCGCGGCGGGTTCGCTCGCCCCGGCCGCCACCGCCGCGGCGGCGAAGCCCAGCAGAGCCATGATCCGCAGCGGGGTGTACGGCACCTGGTCGAGATCGCGCAGTGCGACGCGGAACCGGTCCACGGCCGCCCGGTGGTCGCCGTGGGCGCTGAGCGCGCGGCCGTGGTTGATGCGGGAGAAAACGGTGTCGTACGGGGTGGCCCCGGGCAGCGCCGCCAGCTCGGCCAGGCCGCGCTCGAAGGCGGGCAGGGCGGCGTCGAAGTCGCCGCGCCGGGCGGCCACGGCGGCCCGGGCCAGCCGGACCTGGATCGCGGAGCTCGCCGAGGCCCCCGCGGCGGCCTCCGCGGCGCGCGCCACATCCGCTGCCGCGCCGTCCAGGTCCTCCCCGCGCAGCCGCAGATAGGCGTGGCGCAGCAGGGTGGCGACGATCTCGTCGGCGCCCAGCCAGTCGGCGATCAGCCCGTCCGCCTCGGTCATCAGGGCACCGGCCGCGGCCAGGCCGCCGCCGCGGAGCGTGCGGTGCCGGATGAGCAGCATCAGTGCCTGGCTGAGGCCCCAGCGTTCGCCGAGCCGCCGGAAGGCGTCGGCGGCCGCCGCCAGGTCGGGGTCGGCCAGGTCGGGCCGTCGCTCGTGCATCCGCAGGCTGCCGCGGACCAGCAGCGCGGCGGCGGCCAGCCAGGGGTCGGCCGAGCGCGCGTATCCGTCCAGCAGCTCGACCGCCCGGTCCCGGTGGCCCGCGAGGGCGGTGAGGGAGGCGGCGGAGATCAGCAGCAGGGGATGGACCGGCCCTTCGGCGGCCGCCCGGGCCACCAGCTCGTCGAAGTCGGTGGCGGAGCCGGACCCCCACTGCGGTGCCGCGGCGGCGGTGAAGTCCGTGGGGTGCGCGAAGTCGCCGATGCGCGAGGCGAGTTGGCAGGAGGCGTAGGCGCGTACCGCGCCGGGCGGCGGGGTGCGGCCGGCCGGCTCCAGTACTCGGCCGGACCACTGCGCGGCGTCGTCGCGTTGGCCGCGCAGCCACCACAGCCAGCCGAGCGCCGCGCACAGCCGCAGCGCCAGGGCGGTGTCGCCCAGTTCGATGGCGGCACGCAGGGCGGTCGCGCAGTTGTCGTGCTCGGTGACCAGGCGGTCGATCCACTTCAGCTGGTCGGAGGTGCGCAGCGCGGGCTCGGCCTCCTCGGCCAGTTCGGTGAAGTGCCGGGCGTGCCGCAGCCGCCACTCCCGTTCTTCGCCCGCCTGGGCGAGGCGCTCGGCGGCGTAGGCGCGGATGGTCTCCAGCATCCGCAGCCGGCCGCCGGCGCCATCGTCGGTGGGTTCCAGGATCGATTTGCCGGTGAGCGAGAGGAGGGCGTCCAGGCAGTCCTCGCCGCACACCGACTCGGCGTCCTCGAGGGTGGCCGAACCGGCGAACACCGAGAATCTGCGGGCGGCTTCGGCCTCCTTCTCGGTCATCAGGTCCCAGCTCCAGGCGACCACCGCCCGCAGGGTCTGCTGGCGGGGCAGCGCGGTGCGGCTGCCGCCGGTGAGCAGCCGGAACCGGTCGTCCAGCCGGTCGGCCAGCTGCCGGGGGGTCAGCACCTTGGCCCGGGCGGCGGCGAGTTCGATGGCCAGCGGCATGCCGTCCAGCCGGGTGCAGATCGCGCCGATGGCATCGGCGTTGTCCGCGCCGACCGTGAAGCCGGGCCGGACGGCGGCCGCCCGCTGGGCGAACAGCCGGACCGCGGTGGCCTCGGCGATCCGCTCCGGACCGGCGCCGGCGGGCGGCAGGCCGAGCGGGGGTACGGGGCACAGCTGCTCACCGGCGATGCCCAGCGGTTCCCGGCTGGTGGCCAGGACGCGCAGCTGCGGGCAGCGGCCCAGCAGCTGGTCCACGAACTCGGCGACCGCGTCGACGATTTGCTCGCAGTTGTCCACCACCAGCAGCAGCGGTCGTCCGGACAGCGCCGGGACTAGCCGGTCCAGCGGGTCGGCGGCGGTGCTCTCGTCGCGCTGCAGCACCGGTTCGCGGACGTCGAGCGCGGCCAGCACCGCCTGCGGGACCCGGTCCGGATCGGTCACCGCCGCCAGCTCGACCATCCGGACGTCCATGTTCCGGAGCCCGGCGGCGCATTCGACGGCGAGCCGGGTCTTGCCCGCTCCGCCGGGGCCGACCAGACAGACCAGCCGGGCGTCGGCCAGCAGCGCGGTCAGCCGGGCGAGTTCGTCCTCCCGGCCGACGAAACCGGTGAGCGGCAGGCGCAGTCGGCCGGTCGGCTTGGGCGCGGGCGGCTCAGGTGGCGCGGTCGGCGGCGGGGGTGCGGGCGCCGGGAGCTCCCCGCGCAGCACGGCCAGCTGGGCGGCGGCCAGCTCGGGGGAGGGGTCCACGCCGAGCTCCTCGGCGAGCAGGCGCCGGGTCAGCTCGTACTGCGCCAGTGCGTCGGACTGCCGTCCGGCCCCGGCCAGCGCCCGGACGGCCAGGGCCGCCAGGCCCTCGTGCAGCGGGTGCGCCTCCCGGTCGGCGGTGAGCGCGTCCAGGGCCTGCCGGCACCGTCCGGCGGCGAGGTGGGCGGTGGCGAGCTGCTCCACCGTCCGCAGCCGAAGCTCCGTCAGCCGGGCCGCCGCCGGGGCCGCGTAGGGCGCGGCAGCGGTCACATCCGCCAGTGCGACGGGGCCCTGCCACAGCGCGAGCGCCTCCGCCAGCACCGGGCCGGCGCCCCGGTGGTCGCCCGAGGCCAGGGCGGTGGCGCCGCGTTCGGCGAGCCGGGCGAACCGCACCGCGTCGACGGCGTCCGGGTCCACCGCGAGGGAGTAGCCGGTGGTCCCGCCGTGCACCAGTTCCGGGTCGCCGAGGGCGGCGCGCAGCCGTTTGACGAGCGTCGCCAGGGCGTTGCGGGGCTTGGCCGGCGGCTCGTCCCCCCACAGGCCGTCGACCAGCCGTTCGGCCGGTACCGTCCGGCCGGGTTCGAGGGCGAGCAGCCCGAGCATGGCGCGCACCCGGGCACCGCCGAGCGGGAGCGGCCGCCCGGACTCGTACACCGCCACTTGGCCCAGGATTGAGAACTGCACCCCCATATGGTGCACGATCTCCCGGATCCTCCGGTCCGCGAGCCGTCAGCGAGCCATCAGTGCGCCGTCAGTTCAGCATCGCCCGGGCGGCCAGTGCCTGGTGGCGGACGGATTCCGCGGCGGCCGGCTCCAGGGCGGCGATCACTTCCGCGTACTCCTCCAGCTCCCGTGCCCCGCGAGCGAAGTCGCCGCGCTCGACCAGCAGCTCGGCGTGCTCGTGGCGCAGCCGTGCCGGATGGCTGGGCAGCAGCAGGGAGAGCTCCACGGCCCACAGCTGTACGCCGCTGCGCTCGGGGCGGGCCGCCGCCCAGGCGCGGATGTTGTTCAGGATGCGCAGCACGATCTCCAGCGGCTCGGCCGGGGAGAACGCCGAGGCCGCCGGCGGGGTCCCGGCCGAGCCCGCGATCAGCCGCCCGGCCTGCTCCTCGGACAGCGGCCGTCCGCCGTCGAAGGGGTCGACCAGCACATGCGCCCCGTACGGGTCGCCGAGGCCGACGACGAAGTGGCCGGGCAGCGCCACCCCGTACACCGGGGCACCGGCCCGTCGCGCGACCTCCAGCCACACCACGGACAGCAGGATCGGCAGCCCGCGCCGGTGCTCCAGCACCCGGTCGAGGAGCGAGGACTCCAGCCGCCGGTAGTCGGCCGGGGAGCCGCGGAAGCCGCACTCCTCGCCGAGCAGCCGCTGCAGCGCCGCGGCCCAGTGCCCGGGTTCCGCGTGCCGCCCCAGCGCGGGCAGCGAACCCGCGAGCCGGTCGAGTTCCAGCTGTGCGGCGTCGAAGGAGGCCTCGCCCAGCTCCGGCTCCGCCTCGGCGGCGATCAGCAGGCAGAGCCGCGCGAGATCGGGCCGGGCGTCGCGCGCGGCCTCGGCGAACCGTTCCCGGCCGGTGGTGTCACTCATGCCCGCAGTCCAGCTTCCGGTAGTGGTAGGCGTGGTGGGCGCGGAAGCCCAGCCGGTCGAAGAGCGCGGCAGCCGGCTCGTTGTCCCGCTCCACCTGCAGATACGCGGCCGAGGCGCCCTCGTCGAGCGCCTGCCGTGCCAGCCGGGCCAGGACCAGTGTGCCCAGCCCTTCCCGACGGCTGCCGGGGCTCACCCGCAGGGCGGTGAACCCGGCCCAGCGGCCGTCGACGGCACAGCGCGCCAGGGCGGACACTCCGTCGTCACCCCGCACCGTGGCGAACCACACCGACGGCCCGCCCAGGAGCACCGCCCGCGCGGCATCCGCCGGGCCGCGGCCGTATGCCGTGAGCCAGGCCTCGTCCGGCTCCCGGGACAGCCGTACGGCCCCGAGGCCGACGTCCGGGCCCGCGTCCGGGTCGGCGATCGGTGCCAGTGCGGCCGTGCGCATCAGGGCGGGGCGCTCGGTGGTCCAGCCGCGCCGGTCCAGCTCCGCGTCCAGCCGCCGGTCCAGGTCCGGGTCCCCGGTGGTGACCTGGAGGCGGGCGGGCAGCCCGCGCCGGGCGTACCACTCGGCGACCCGGTCCACCGCCGCCGGCAGTGGCAGCCCGCAATCGCCCAGCGGCAGCGCGGAGTTGGCGCGCGCGGTGAAACCGCCCGCCGCGCGCAGCGTCCACTCGCCCAGCCGCTCGGTCTCCGGCGCGGGCCAGCCGCGGGCGGCGGTCTCCTGGAGCTCGCGAACGGTCGCCGCTGGACCTCGGTGCCGGGCCGGGGCCCGCGGGACCACCTTGCCCGCGACGAGCGAGGATTCCGCGATCTCGACCGTCTCTCCGCTCCGCCGTGTGATCCGCAGCACACCGTGGCTCCAGGAGTCAAGCACGCCGACCGTGTCGGTGAACCTCTCGGGCGAGCGCGTACGGTCGTTCAAAGACCGTACGGATACCCTTTTTCCTGAATCAGTGGGATTGATCCGTACTTCCAGCCGTCCGCCCGTGGTGAATTCCACAGCTCTCCCCGCCCCTCCTGTTCGTCAAGTGCCCGGGAACGGAGATACTAGGTGTGGGCATCGACGACGCCGCGCTCCCGCGCGAGATGACCCCTACCGAGGAGGAACGACAGCGTGACCTACGTCATCGCGCAGCCTTGTGTCGACGTGAAGGACAAGGCGTGCATCGAGGAGTGCCCCGTCGACTGCATCTACGAGGGCTCCCGGTCCTTGTACATCCACCCGGACGAGTGTGTCGACTGCGGTGCCTGTGAGCCGGTCTGCCCGGTGGAAGCGATCTTCTACGAGGACGACACCCCGGACGAGTGGAAGGACTACTACAAGGCGAATGTCGAGTTCTTCGACGAGCTCGGCTCGCCCGGTGGTGCCTCCAAGCTCGGCCTGATCGAGCGCGACCACCCCTTCATCGCCGCTCTGCCGCCGCAGAACCAGTGATCCGCCCATAGCCCGCCCCCGGCCCCGTACGGCCCGACCACCGTACGGGGCCGCGGCATTTCAACACCCCAGCGTCACCCCTAGCGCAAGAGAGCGAGCGCCGTGAGCCCCGTCAGCCCCGTCTCCTCCCGCCTCCCGGTCTTCCCCTGGGACCGCCTCGACCCCTACAAGGCCGCCGCCGCCGTGCACCCCGACGGCATCGTGGACCTGTCCGTCGGCACCCCGGTGGACCCGGTGCCCGCGCTGGTCCAGCGGGCGCTCGCGGAGGCCGCCGACAGCCCCGGCTATCCCACGGTGTGGGGCACGCCCGCGCTGCGCGACGCGCTCACCGGCTGGGCGGAGCGCCGGCTGGGCGCGGAGCGGCTGACGCACGCCCATGTGCTGCCGGTGGTCGGCTCCAAGGAGCTGGTGGCCTGGCTGCCCACCCAGCTGGGCCTGGGCCCCGGCGACCGGGTCGCCCTCCCCAGGCTCGCCTACCCCACCTATGAGGTCGGTGCCCGGCTGGCGGGCGCCGAGCCGGTGTTCTACGACGACCCTATGGAGCTGGATCCGGCCGGGCTGAAGCTGCTGTGGCTCAACTCCCCGTCCAACCCCACCGGCCGGGTGCTGTCGCCGGAAGAGCTGCGCCGCACGGTCGCCTGGGCGCGGTCGCACGGGGTGCTGGTGTTCAGCGACGAGTGCTACCTGGAGCTGGGCTGGGAGGCCGACCCGGTCTCGGTGCTGCACCCGGACGTCTGCGGTGGGACGTACGAGGGCGTGGTCGCCGTCCATTCGCTGTCCAAGCGCTCCAACCTGGCGGGCTACCGGGCCGCGTTCATCGCCGGTGACCCCGCCGTGCTGGGCGAGCTGCTGCAGATCCGCAAGCACGGCGGCCTGATGGTCGCCGCCCCGGTGCAGGCCGCCGCCGTCGCGGCACTGGGCGACACCGCGCACGTCACCGAGCAGCGGGCCCGCTACGCCCACCGCCGGGCCGCCCTGCGGGCCGCCTTCGAGGGCGCGGGCTTCCGGATCGAACACAGCGAGGCCTCGCTGTACCTGTGGGCGACCCGGGACGAGCCGTGCTGGGACACCGTCGCGGACCTGTCCAAGCGCGGCATCCTCGTCGCGCCGGGGGAGTTCTACGGCGAGGCGGGCGAGCGCTTCGTACGGATTGCCTTCACCGCCACCGACGAGCGGGTGGAGGCCGCCGTCCGCCGCCTGTCCGACTAGCGGTACGCATCGCGCGGTGCGCGCGTACGCGCGGGGGCCCGGGAAGAGTTCTCCCGGGCCCCCGCGCGCTGTCTGCGATGTGCTGTTGGGCCAGCTGGTTCAGCCGCCGAGGGCGGGCAGGGTGTGGGGCAGCTGGTCGCCGCCGGTCAGACCCTCGGTGGGCAGGCCCTTGGTGGACGGCAGGCCGCTCTTGGTCACGCCCTGCGCGGCACCGCCGACGGCCGAGCCGGTGGAGCCCGCCAGCTGGCCCGCGGTCTGCTGGCCGGACTGGAGGGTGGCCTTGCCGGTCTTGCCGGCCGTGCCGAGTGCCTGGCCCGCGGCCGGTACCGCGGTGTGGACAGCCTTGTTCCCGACGTCCGCCGTCACGGCGCCGGCCTGCTGGGAGGCGCTTTCGACGTGGTTGCCGAGGTGCGCGCCGTCCACCGCGGTCAGTCCGCCCAGGTCGGGGGCCTGAGTGAGGTCCGCAGCGCTCGCGGCACCGGCCGCGCCGACAACGGGAGCGGCACCCGCTGCGACGAGCAGGGCCACTCGGGCGATCCGACGCGTGAGGGGGAGGGACATGTTGCTCCTTTGGCGGAGTTAACGGGTCGTTTGCTGTCCGGCGAGCGGACGCAGTGACTACCGCCCGAGTCCCATGAAGGTTGCGGTGCCCAAGGGTAAAGAGTTTGCAATGCGTCGCATTATCGGTTCTGTGAACAATCGGGCAAACGAGACGGGGGTGTAGGGGGCGTAAAAGGCTTACAACCCTTTGTTCTCAAGGGGTGCGCCGTCGGCTCCCGGAGTGCGCGCGGGAGTGACGGGCGCGGCAACCTCCGGCCCGCGCGCATAGCCCGGGCGGAGGTACGGCCGTACTAGTGAGCGACGCTGATCCGGACCGCGCTCAAGGGGTCCCCCTGGGACGGCGCGTCATCCCGGGAAGCCCGCTGCCACCCGTCGCGGGACTGCTTGGCGACCCACTCCCGGCCGTCGTAGGACACCCGGTCGATGCGCAGCTCGGTCGCGTGCGCCACCGCCCAGGAGGCCAGTTCCCAGCCACGCCGCCGCGGGTCGTTCTCGGTGGCGGCCGCGTGCACCAGCCGGACCGGGACCGTCACCGTGTGGGCACCGCCGCCGGTACCGCCCTTGCCGCCGCCCGGCGCGGGCGGCACCACCGCGCCGAAGTCGCGCTTGAGCCCCGCCCGTACCGCCGAGGGGTCGCCCGGCTTGCCGTCGCTCGGGCTGACCGAGCAGCTGAACGCCGCCGGAACCCGGCCCGTCAGGGCCGAGGCGAGCAGGGTCGCGTTCCGCTCGTGCTTGGCGTAGGCCTGGGGAAAGCCGCTGTGCTGCACCTTCTGCGCGGCCACCGTCAGCGGCAGCCGGGACCAGCCCTTCAGGTCGTCCAGACGTTCGTAGAACGCCCCTGCCGCGTACACCGGATCGGTGATCTGCCCGGCCGTGCCCCAGCCCTGGCTCGGCCGCTGCTGGAACAGCCCCAGCGAATCCCGGTCGCCGTGGTGGATGTTGCGCAGCCCCGACTCCTGCATGGCGGTGGCCAGCGCGATGGTGACGCCCCGCTCCGGCATCGGCTTCTGCCGCGAGGTCCCCACCGCGGTGATCGTTGCGGCGTTGCCCGCCTGCTCGGGGTCGAGCGAGTAGCTCTCCCCATCGGCCTCGGCCGTACAGCGCGGGGCCCCCGGACCGCCGGTCAGGAAATGCGTCACCAGATACCCGATCAGCGCCAACAGCACGGCACAGGCGGCCACGAAGCGCAGCAGTCGGCCGCGGCGGGCGACGGAGTTCCGGGACATGCGGCCCACGTTACTTGACGGATTCGGTGATCCGTCGGCCCGGGCAGTGCCGTCGGCCCGGGCGTTAGGGTCGAGCCATGGACCATGCCGCACTCGACCTGTCCCTCGACGCCGCCGACCTCACCGCCCGGCTTGTCGACTTCCCGTCAGTGAGCGGGAACGAGAAGGCTCTCGCCGACGCCATCGAGCAAGCGCTGTGCGCGGTACCCCATCTGACGGTGGACCGGTACGGCAACAACGTCGTCGCCCGGACCGAGCTGGGCCGCGCCGAACGGGTCATCCTCGCCGGGCACATCGACACCGTGCCGATCGCGGACAACGTCCCCTCGCACCTCGACGACGACGGGATCCTGTGGGGCTGCGGCACCAGCGACATGAAGTCCGGCGTGGCCGTGCAGCTGCGCATCGCCGCCACCGTCCCCGCGCCCAACCGCGACCTCACCTTCATCTTCTACGACAACGAGGAGGTCGCCGCCCACCTCAACGGCCTCGGCCACCTCGCCGAGGCCCGCCCCCGGTGGCTCACGGGCGACTTCGCCGTGCTCCTGGAGCCCTCCGACACCCAGGTGGAGGGCGGCTGTCAGGGCACCCTGCGGGTCCTGCTGCGCACCACCGGCGAGCGCGCCCACTCGGCGCGCGGCTGGATGGGCGCCAACGCGATCCACGGCGCCGCCCCGATCCTCGCCCGCCTCGCCTCGTACCAACCCCGGCGGCCCGTCATCGACGGTCTCGAGTACCGGGAGGGCCTCAACGCGGTACGGATCGAGGGCGGCGTCGCCAACAACGTCATCCCGGACGAGTGCACGGTCGCGGTCAACTTCCGCTACGCGCCCGACCGCACCCCCGAGGAGGCCCTTGCGCATGTCCGCGAGGTGTTCGCGGACTGCGGCGTCGCCGAGTTCACGGTCGACGACCACTCCGGCGGCGCGCTGCCCGGCCTGTCGCACCCGGCCGCGGTGGCCTTCATGCGGGCCGTGGGCGGCACGCCCCAGCCGAAGTTCGGCTGGACGGACGTCTCCCGCTTCAGTGCCCTCGGCGTGCCCGCTGTCAACTACGGGCCCGGGGACGCCCTGTACGCGCACAAGCGGGACGAGCGGGTGGCCGTGGACCGGATCCGGCACTGCGAGCAGCGGCTGCGGGCCTGGCTCACCTCTTGACCGGTGACCCGGGAGTGACTCCCGGTGGCCTACCCTGAACCGCACGATTTTCCTTGTGGAGGGAGCACACCATGGGCGATCCCGAGGGGACGCGGGCGCGGCGGGAGCAGCGGCGGGGGCCGGTGCTGCGCCGGCACGGCCAGATGCAGCAGGGCACCACGGACCAGCATCTGCTGGACACCCGGGGCACCGCGGACTGGGTGCACGAGGACCCCTTCCGGGTGCTGCGCATCCAGTCCGAGTTCGTCGAGGGCTTTGGCGCGCTCGCCGAACTGCCCCCGGCGATCAGTGTGTTCGGCTCCGCGCGCACCCAGCGGGGCACCGCCGAGTACGAAGCCGGGGTGGCCATCGGGCGCGGGCTGGTCGAGGCGGGCTTCGCGGTGATCACCGGCGGCGGGCCGGGCGCGATGGAGGCCGCCAACAAGGGTGCGATGGAGGCGGGCGGCGTCTCGGTCGGGCTCGGCATCGAGCTCCCCTTCGAGCAGGGGATCAACCCCTATGTGAACCTCGGCGTCGACTTCCGTTACTTCTTTGTCCGCAAGACCATGTTTGTGAAGTACGCGAGCGGTTTTGTGGTGCTGCCGGGCGGACTGGGCACTCTTGACGAGCTGTTCGAGGCCCTCACTCTGGTGCAGACCAAGAAGGTCACCCGCTTCCCGATCGTGCTGTTCGGCACGGACTACTGGCGGGGCCTGGTCGACTGGCTGGAGGGCACGCTAGTCGCCCAGGGCAAGGTGGGGGCGGCGGATGTCCAGCTGTTCCATGTCACCGACGATGTGGAAGAGGCGATCGGCGTGGTCACCAAGGAGGCCGGGCTGATGCCGTAGCCGGCCGGTTCCGGGCGGGGGCGTCAGAAGCACCCTAGGCCAGCCCCCGCCGGGCGACGGCCGGTGCCCGGTGTCCCGCGATGGACGCCACCATGTCCAACACCTGCTTGGTCTCGGCCACTTCGTGCACCCGGTAGACCTGTGCCCCCAGCCACGCCGAGACGGCGGTCGTCGCCAGCGTGCCCAGCAGCCGCTCCTTCACCGGCTTGTCCAGCGTCTCGCCCACGAAGTCCTTGTTGGACAGGGAGACCAGCACCGGCCACCCCGTCTCCGTCAGCTCGCCCAGCCGCCGGGTCGCCTCCAGCGAGTGCCGGGTGTTCTTCCCGAAGTCATGGCCCGGGTCGATCATGATGCCGTCCCGCCGGACGCCCAACGCCACGGCCCGGTCGGCCAGTTGGAGGGTCACCCGGAGAATGTCCGCCAGTACATCGTGGTAGGCGACCCGGTGCGGCCGGGTGCGCGGCCGGGCGCCGCCCGCATGGGTGCACACCAGCCCGGCCCCGTACCGCGCGGCGACCTCGGCCAGCCTGGGGTCCACCCCGCCCCAGGCGTCGTTGAGCACATCCGCGCCCGCCTCGCAGACCGCCTCGCCGACCTCGTGCCGCCAGGTGTCCACGCTGATCACCACGTCCGGGTGGCGCCTGCGCACCTCGGCGACGAAGCCGACCGTGCGCCGCGCCTCCTCCTCGGCGGTCACCTCCGCGCCGGGACCGGCCTTCACCCCGCCGATGTCGACGATCGCGGCGCCCTCCGCGACCGCCTGTTCCACCCGGGCGAGCGCGGCCTCGTCGCGGAAGGTGGCGCCCTGGTCGTAGAAGGAGTCCGGCGTCCGGTTGACGATCGCCATGATCACCGGTTCCCGGGCGTCGAACTCGCGTCGTCCCAGCCGCAGCATTTCCCGCACTCCCTCTCCATGGTCCGGCAGCGACCCTACTGCGCCTTCCCGGGGCCGTGACACCGGCGGCTCCGCCGCGCGGCCCCCGGACCCCCGGCCGCAATCGCAGGTCACCGGGGCTTCCCCGACCGGCATCGGGAGGGAAACGCCGGTAACTGTCGGTGCCCCATGGCACGATCGGGGATGACGGATCGATTGACGGAATCCGTGCGCCGCACCCACGGGGAGATGGTCGTGTTCTGGTTCTTGCTCATCGCGCTGATCGTGGTGGTCGGCGCGGTCACGCTCGCCGTCCTCGGCGGGCGCGGCGGGGTGCTGCCCGAGGCGCCGCCGGACCGGATCTCCTGGCCGCTGCCCCCCGACCGGCCGTTGGGCCGGTCCGATGTCGAGGCGCTGCGCCTGCCGATGGCGCCGCGCGGCTATCGCATGGCGGAGACCGATGACGTCCTGGACCGGCTCGGCGCCGAGCTGGCCGAGCGGGATGCGCGGATCGCCACCCTGGAGGCGGCGCTCGCCGGGGCCCGGGCCGCTGCGACGGGCGGTGCCCCGGGGCGCAGGCCCGGCGGGGAGCCCAAGAACCCCAGAGACCCCAAGAACAACGCTGAGGAGGGCCGGGAGTGAGCGGAGTGATCGTCGGGCCGGACGGGCTGGCGCGTTGCCCCTGGGGCCTGGAGACGGAGTCGATGGCGGACTACCGCTTCTACCACGACACCGAGTGGGGGCATCCGGTGCATGGCGATGACGCCATGTTTGAGCGGATATGCCTGGAGGCATTCCAGTCCGGGCTCTCCTGGCTGACGATCCTGCGCCGCCGTGAGGGGTTCCGTGCCGCGTTCGCCGGGTTCTCCATCGCCAAGGTGGCGGCCTTCACGGAGGCGGACGCCGAGCGGCTGCTGGCCGACCCGGGCATCATCCGCAACCGCGCGAAGATCGCGGCGGCGATCAACAATGCGCGGGTGGCCGCCGACTGGCGGCCCGGGGAGCTCACCGAGTTCCTCTGGTCGTATGCGCCGGAGGCGCAGCGCGCCCCGCGCACGGCCGGGGAGGTGCCCGCGGTGACGCCGGAGTCGACGGCGCTGGCCAAGGAGCTCAAGAAGCGGGGCTTCCGGTTCGTCGGGCCCACCACGGCCTATGCGCTGATGCAGGCGTGCGGGCTGGTGAACGACCATTTGGCGGGCTGCCATGCGCGCGGGTCCGTTGGTTGAGCGGGTCCGCCGGCCTGAGGGGTGTCCGGGCGGGCCGGTCCACGGGCCCGCCCGGGCATGGGCGAATCGCTCACCGCCCGGTGAAGCGCGGCCGTTCCTTCCGCAGAAACGCCTCCACCGCGATCGCATGGTCCTCGGAGGCCCCCGCCGCGAACTGCAGTTCCTCCTCCTTGGCCAGCGTCCGGGCCAGCGAATGGTCGGCACCGTAGGCCAGCGACTCCTTGAGCGCGGCATAGGCGCCGGTCGGCCCCTCGGCCAGCCGGCGGGCCACGGCCGTAGCCTCGGCGGCGAGCTCCGAGGCCGCCACGACCTTGTTGGCGATGCCCAGTTGAAGCGCCTCGGCCGCGCCCACATTGCGCGGGAACAGCAGCAGGTCGGCCGCGCGGCCATGGCCGATGAGCCGGGGCAGGGTCCAGGAGACGCCCGAGTCGGCGGAGAGCGCCACCCCGGCGAACGCGGTGTTGAACGCGGCGGTGTCGGCGACCACCCGGTAGTCGGCGGCGAAGGCGAAGCCCGCCCCCGCGCCCGCCGCGGCCCCGTTGACCCCGGCGACGACCGGCTTGGCCATGGTGGCGATCGCCAGGGTGATCGGGGAGTAGTGCTCCCGGACGGTGTTCATGGTCAGCCTGGTGCCATGCTCCCGGTCCGCGGCCAGCGACCCGGTGTGCTCCTTGAGGTCCTGCCCGACGCAGAAGGCGCGGCCGCCGCCGGTCAGCAGCACGGCCCGGACGGCCCGGTCGTCGGCGGCCTGCCGCAGAGCGTCCCGGAGCGCGGCCTTGAGCTCCGAGTTCAGCGCGTTCATGGCATCGGGGCGGTTCAGGGTGATCGTCGCGAGCCCTTCGGTCACCTGGTACAACACGGTGTCGGCCATGGTGCGGTCCCCTTCGTCGGCAGCAATCAGCGGTCAGCTTGCCGCAGATCCCCGTCGGCCGATATGTGACCTGCGTCAAAGAATCGCGTCTCGGTGCGGTCACGACATTGCGGCGGAACTGCTGCGCAATCGCCGAATTGAGTGGTTTTGCCGGAGCGTGTTGCCGAAGGGATGCGGACCGATGTTGGTCATTGGGTCGCACGATGCGGGATAATGGCCTGGAAGCAATGTGTTCGATGCCGGTGACACCTGGGTTGTCGGCTGCGACGGGCTGGTTTCAGGAAGGGGAACGAGCATGGCGGCCATGAAGCCGCGGACGGGCGATGGCCCGCTCGAGGTGACCAAGGAGGGGCGGGGCATCGTCATGCGGGTTCCGCTCGAGGGCGGCGGTCGTCTCGTCGTCGAGCTGACCCCCGATGAGGCCGAGGCCCTGGGGGATGCCCTGACACGGGTCGTCGGCTGACCCGCGACCACGGTTTTCCCCCTGCCCCGGCAGCCGGTCCGCCCGGCTCCGGGGCAGGAGCGTCTCGGCCCCCGCCCCGGCGGCGCCGGTCAGCCGCGCCGGACGGCGCACAGCAGTCCGTCGCCGACCGGCAGCAGGCAGGGCAGCAGCACGGTCGACTCCCGTACGGCCCGCAGCAGTTCGCGCAGCCGCTGGACCTCGGCGGGCTGCGCGGCGGAGTCCACGGTGCGGCCGTCCGCGAAGACGCCCTCGAAGCAGACCAGTCCGCCGGGCCGCAGCAGGCGCAACGATTCCGCTAGGTAGTCCAGGTACTCCAGCCGGTCGCCGTCGCAGAACACCAGGTCGTACCCGCGGTCCGCGAGGCGCGGCAGCACTTCCAGCGCACGGCCCGGGATGAAGCGCGCGCGGTTGCCCGCGAAGCCCGCGGCGCGGAACGCCTGGCGGGCGAACTGCTGGCACTCGGGGTCGCTGTCCACCGTGGTCAGCACGCCGTCGGGGCGCATGCCGTGCAGGAGGTGGATGCCGGAGACCCCGGTGCCCGTGCCGATCTCGGCGACGGCCTTGGCGTCCGCCGCCGCGGCGAGCAGGCGCAGCGCGGAGCCGGTGCCGGACGACACCGAGCGCAGCCCCGCCTCGAGCGCCCGGTCCCGGGCCCAGCGCAGTGCCGCGTCATCGATGTGCTCGACGCCGTACGCATCGGCGAACGCCCAGCTCGTCTGCCGGTTGCCGGTAATGGCCCTCTCCTGTCCCCATGGGTCGACGCAACCGTGACTGTATCCGCTGCCCCCGGGAACCCGCAGATGGGACCGTGCGTTCAGGGGGAGGAGGGGTCGGGCTGGAGGGCCAGGAAACAAGACCAAAAAGCAGGTCAAAATTCCTTATCCGGAGCTAACGGGCGAGGTGGATATGGTAGGGGCTCCACTGGACACCACCAGAGCCGACAGGGGAGGTGCGGCTACGGCCGTCGACCGTCGGGGAGTGCTGAGGCGCTTTCGCAGGTCCGCCGTCGAGCCGAAATCCGTGACCAACACCGCTGACAACCCGCGCACCCCAGATTCCGCCACCGCGACCTTCGCCACCGACGCGGATTCGCCGGCGTGGACCCCTCCCACCTGGGAGGAGATCGTCAGCACGCACAGCGCACGGGTCTACCGCCTCGCCTATCGCCTCACCGGCAACCAGCACGACGCCGAGGACTTGACCCAGGAGGTCTTCGTCCGGGTGTTCCGCTCGCTGTCCACCTACACCCCGGGCACCTTCGAGGGGTGGCTGCACCGCATCACCACCAACCTCTTCCTCGACATGGTCCGCCGCCGCCAGCGCATCCGCTTCGACGCGCTGGGCGACGACGCCGCGGAGCGGCTCCCCAGCCGTGAGCCGTCCCCCCAGCAGCACTTCAACGACACCCACTTCGACGCGGACGTCCAGCAGGCACTGGACACCCTCGCTCCGGAGTTCCGCGCCGCGGTCGTCCTGTGCGACATCGAGGGTCTGTCCTACGAGGAGATCGCCGCCACGCTCGGCGTCAAGCTCGGCACCGTGCGCAGCCGTATCCACCGCGGCCGCTCCCATCTGCGCAAAGCGCTTCGGCACCGCTCGCCCGCCGCCCGGGCCGAGCAGCGCACCGTGACGGCCGAGCTGTCGGCCGGTATCCCGCTGCGAGGGGAGGTCGGGATCGCGTGACCGGATCAGGCGGTCAGTCCCCCGCCGAGCACCATCTCGGCGACCGCCTCGCGGCCCTGGTCGACGGGGAATTGGGGCACGATTCGCGGGAGCGGGTGCTGGCGCACCTGGCGACCTGCTGGAAGTGCAAAGCGGAAGCCGACGCGCAGCGTCGGCTCAAAAGCGTGTTCGCCCAGGCGGCGCCCCCGCCGCTGTCCGAGGGCCTGCTGGCCCGGCTGCAGGGCCTGCCCGGCGCCGGTGTCGCCGACGACGACGAGCGGGATGACGGGCGCGGCCCCGGCGGCCAGGGAAAAGGCGCAATCGGCGGTCGGGTCGAGGCGTTCGCCCTGCTTCCGGTCAGCACCCCGAGGCCTCGGGAGCGCGGCTTCCGGACGCATGACGTCGGCCGCTCGCGCGGTCGGCGCTTCGCCTTCGCGGCGGCCGGAGCCGTGTCGATAGCCGCCTTCGCGCTGGTCGGCGCGCAGCCGTTGGAGACGGCCGTCGAGGCGCCCCGGGCCCGGGCCGAGGATCCTCAGGTGTCGGGCACCGCGCTGGCGGGGCCGGCCGGGATGCCCACGGCGGTGGCCTCCGCCACGGCCGCCGCGCTGTCGCTGCTGCGCGCCGCCCCCGTGCTGCCACCGCTGGCGCGCACCCCCCGGGTCATCCCGCCGGCCCTTCCGGCGCCGCCCCCGGTGCCTGCCCGGATCGCCGCCGCGCGCTAGGGGGTGTCCGATGGGTCGGTGCGGGTTCCGCGGCGCCTGGTGATGGGGGCACCTCCCAGCGTTAGCTGGGGGAGGATCGCAAGGCGGAGCA
>NZ_JBDJPF010000092.1:0-17414 GCF_054957865.1 Streptomyces xingningensis | reverse complement strand
TCATGCGCTCCCTCACCGCGTACGACCACTGAACCCCTTGGCATCAGTCATCTAGCGCAGGGCCGCCCGCCGGGCGACCGCGTGGACGAAGGCGCGGCCGCGCCGCGCCCCGAACAGCCGCCCGTAGCCCCGCTGGACCGGCCCCAGGGCGGTGGGCCGCACCGCGCCGAGCATCGCGAAGCGGGTGCCGCTGCCCTCTGGTACGGCGGCCATGCCGCCGACCACCAGGCGCGACTGCATCAGGCACCAGCCCGGGGCCAGCCGCACCTCGAAGGTGTCACGGATGCCGAGCACTCCCCTCGCGAGGGCACGCTTGCGGGGGCTGTCGCCCGGCGGGACCCGGAACTGCCGCAGGAATGGGACCAGCTGGGGCAGTTCGCCCTCCAGGTCCGCGGCGACCGCCCACACCCGCTCATACGGCAGGTCGATCCACTCCTCGGCATGGAGCGCGGCGTGCAGTCCCGCGGCCATGATGCGCAGCCGTGCCACCGGGTCAGTGCCCATCGGGTCACTGCCCATCGGGTCCACGTTCATCGGGTCCACGTTCATCGGGTCGGCGCTCATCGGGTCCATGCCTTTCGGAACGAGGAACGGGCCCGGTGCAGCCGGGACTTGACGGTGCCGGGGGCGATACCGAGCAGCCGGGCCGCGGCACGTTCGTCAAGCCCTTCCAGCTCGCGCAACACCAGTATCGCTCGCTGCTGGACCGACAGCCGGGCGAGCACATCCCGTACCTCCACGGCCAGTTCCCCGCCGTCCCCGGACAGCCGTCCGCCCAGCCGCGCGAGGTCATCGGGGTCGGCGGGCTGCTCGACAGCGGTGCGCCGCGCCACGCGCACCGCCTCCCGTACGGTGACGGTGCGCACCCAGCCGTAGAAGGCCTGGGGGTCCCGCAGTCCCCGCAGTCCCCGGAAGATCACCAACAGGGATTCCTGGACGGCGTCCGCGCTGTCGGCCGGAGCGATCGGCCGGCACAGCCGCGCCACATAGGGCGTGACCAGGGCCAGCAGTTCGTCCATGGCCAGTGCGTCGCCGTCCCGCGCGGCCCGGACCAGCCCGGCCGCGGCGACCCATGGCGCTTCGTCGTCGGGGACGTCGGGGACGTCGGGGACGTCGGGGACGTCGGGACCGTCAGGGTCGTCGGGCACGGTGAACCGACCGTCCTAGATCCGCCCCAGGCGCCACAGCCGCCATAGCCCGGTGCCGTCCGTCAGGTACTGCCCGCCGGAGATGGACGGCTTGGTGAGCACATAGTCCTTCTTCTGCCACAGCGGGATCATCGGCACATCCTCGGCGACGATCTTCTGGATGGTACGGAACTCCTCCGTCCCCTGGACCCGGCTGGTGGTCAGCTGTGCCGCGCGGATGAGCTTGTCCACCCGGCTGTTGGAGTAGCCGGAGTGGATGGTGTTGTCCGTGCTGACCAGGGGGCTGGTGAAGGTGTCCGGGTCGGGGTAGTCGGCGAACCAGCTCAGGCAGTAGGCGTCATAGGCGCCCTTGGCGTAACCCTCCTGGAACTCCTGCCACTCCACATACTTCGCATCCACCGTGAACAGCCCCGAGGACTCCAACTGCTTCTTCAGCAGCGCCGCTTCCTCCTTGGTCGCGGCGCCCTGGGAGTAGGCGAGGGCAAAGTGGACGGGCGTGCTCACCCCGGCGCGCTGGAGCAGCTGGCGGGCCCGGTCCGGGTCGGGCTTGGGGTAGAGGTCAAAGAAGGGAGTGGTGTGCCCGGCGAAGCCCTGTGGGATCAGGGAGTAGAGGGGTTCGACCGTGCGGCTGTGGACATCGCGGGCGAGGCCCGGCCGGTCGATGAGGTTGGCGATCGCCTGACGGACCGCCACCTCCTTGAGCGGGGAGTCCTTGCGCATATTGAAGATCATCGAGCGGATGGACGGGGCGGAGCTCTCGATCACCCGCTCATCGCTATTGGAGGCCGACAGCTTGGCGATCTTGGCGGGCGGCATGTCCCGGTTGACGACATCGACGGCGCGCTTGTCCCAGCTGTCGCTCAAACTCTGCGGATCCGAGAAGTACTTGACGGTCACCGGCCCGCCAACGCTCTTGATCGCGCCATGGTAGTGGTCATTGGGGGTCAGCTCCGCGAGCGAGCCCTTCTGGAAGCGCTTGAGCTGGTACGGCCCGGAGCCGTCCACCTCACCGCCCTCTCGCAGCTTGTCCGCCGGGTAGCGGGTGCTGTCCACGATGGAGCCCACACCCGAGGCGACCTTGAACGGGAAGGTGGCGTCCGAGCTGCCCAGCCGGAAGACCACCTCGTCGTCCCCGCTGGTCTCCACGGACTGCAGGGTCTGCAGCAGAACCGCGGCCCCCTGGGGGGAGTTGATGCGCTTGACGCGTTCGAAGGAGAACTTGACGTCCTTGACGGTCAGCGCATGCCCATTGGCGAACTTCAGGCCCGAGCGGAGCTTGCACGTATAGACGCGCATGCCGCCGTCCTTGAAGCCGCAGCTTTTGGCCGCGTCCGGGACCGGGGTCGCGCCGCCCGGCGCGAAGGTCATCAGCGATTGATAGACATTGCCGTACAGCGACCAGGAGCCGGTGTCATAGGCACCCGCGGGGTCGAGATGGCTGACCGTGGCGGTGGTACCGACGGTAATGGGCTTGCCGTCCTTGCCATCGGACGAGAAGAGCGAGCAGCCCGCGGTCCCCATACCCAGCAGCAGCACCATCGCAGTGCCCGCCGCGCCCGTTCCCCGGTTCCAGCTCCGGACCCCACGCATTGCCGTGTCTCCTCCACCCAGTGATGAGCCTCACCTAAACACACGAACGCGCGTACGTCTCGGAAATCGGCCAAGTGATCGGCTTCTGTGGCCGAAGCGCTATCGGAACGGGATCGCGGGGAGCGCCGGAAGAGGCGCCGCGGGGAGGCACTATGAGCTGCGCCGCACCGCTCGTAGACCACTCAACCCGATGAGGCCGACAGTCGTCCCCGGAAGAAACGAGGCGATCGCGAGTACTCAAGTGGATCCAGCAGCAGACGGTCGGAACTCACCCGGCCGCACCGGACAGTCCCTTGTCGTGGACACAAATATGCGCGCCCGAATACGGGCCGGGGACCCCGACGCGTTCGGGTCCCTCTTCGATGACTACGCAAGAGCGGTCTACAACCATGCGTTCCGGCTGACCGGAAACTGGTCCACCGCCGAGGACATCGTCGCGCTGACCTTCCTCGAGGCATGGCGGGTGCACACCCGTGTCGACCCGGAGGGTGACTCACTCCGGCCCTGGCTGCTCGGAATCGCCACCAATGTCGCCCGGAACACCCGCCGGGCCGGCCGCCGTCATGAGGCGGCCGTGGCAAGACTGCCCCGCGGCGAGGTAATGCCGGACTTCGCCGACGACCTGGTCACCCGTATCGACGACGCCGAGCAAATAGCCTCCCTCCAGGCCGCCTTGGGCACACTGCGCCGCGCCGAGCGGGAAGTGGTGGCCCTGTGCATCTGGTCCGAACTGGACTACGCCGCGGCCGCGCAGGCGCTGGATATTCCGATCGGCACGGTCCGTTCCCGGCTTTCCCGGGCCAGAAAGAAACTCCGCAAGCTCGGGAACCCGGAAGTCAGCCGCGAACAGGCAGCAGGTGGCCGCATTCCCGCGGCCTGGACCACCCAGGAGGAAGCCCGATGAGCGGCAAGCCATCCACACCCAACCCGGTCGAGCGCGCGGAGCTGGCCCGACTGCTGGCGGTCCCCGCCGAGCGGGACCTGCCCGGGGACCAGCATCGCCTCCTCAAGGAGCACCTGATGCGGGCGATCGAGCCGGCCACCGCCCCCGCCATCACCCCACGGGCACGGACCCGCCGACGCCTGCTGGTCGGCACCGCCGCCGCTGCCATGGCCGTCACGGCGGCCGTCTTCGCGGGCCTGCCGGACGATTCCCGGCGTGCGCCCACGGCCTCCGAGCAGGCGGTGCAATTGCTGAATCACATCGCCACGGTCGCGGCCCGCAAGCCCGAGGTGTCGGTTCGCGACGACCAGTTCGCCTACACCGAGATAAAGATGAGATTCCCCCTGGTCGCCGGCAAGCCCCTGGGCTCACTCCTCACAGAGCGGATGTGGAAGTCCGTCAACGGCTCCCGTGACAGCCTGACAGAGAGGCCGGATGGCTGGTCTGTCATCGGCATACCCTCGCCGAAAAGGGAAGCTTATAAGAGCCCGAAGCCGAATCTGGACAACCCCGACTACCGCTACCTGACCACTCTCCCCACCGACCCCGACGAGTTGCTCAAGCTGTTCTACGCCGACGACAGCGGCAGCTACGAAGTACGTCCGGACGACGTGGCGTTCGACCACATGGGCTCCATGCTCGAGATGAACCCCGTGCCTCCGAAGCTCGGTGCGGCCATCTATCAGGCCATGGCGAAGATCCCCAATGTGACCTTGATCAAGGACGAGACCGACGCAATAGGTCGCCATGGGGTTGCCATCGCCTATACGAGCGACAACCGGCGCATCGAGTGGATCTTCGACAAGCGCACCTATGAACTCCTCGGCTCGCGCGCCGTCTCGACGGCCGACGGCCCCCACGCCAAGAAGGGCGATGTCGACACCATCACCGCCATCACCACCCGGGGCGTTGTCGACAAGCCCGGCCAGCAGCCCGCCCAAGGCTCACAGCCCAACAGCGGTGAGCAGGGCACCACATAGCCGGCCACCACCCAACCGCCCGCCCGCAATCCATCGCCGCCGTGCCGACCCATCGGTGCGGCGGCGTTGCACATCCCATCCACCCGAACATCTGCACGCACCACGATCGGCCAACCGACCGGCTTCTGTGACCGGACGGCTAAGTGCGTCCTGCGACCGGGAAAGGCTCAACGGAGCGCGCGGAGGGTGCTATGAACTGCGCCGCAACGCTCGTACACCACGCAACCCGATGAGGCCGACAGCCGTCCCCAGAAGAAACGAGGTGATCGCGAGTGCCAGGTGGACCCAGAAGTAGGCGGTCGGATCGCCCGCGTCGTCAAAGGCGAGCCCGCTGCCGTCCTTCCACAAATTCTTTGCGAAAGTGATCCAAATGAGCCAGCTCCATCCGCCGAAGGCGAGCAGGAACCAGGACACGGGGCGCGAGAGGGTCGCAGGGGTTCGAGGGGCAGCGTCCCCGGAAGAATTCACCATGGGTTTCAGTATGCGATCCGCCTCCCCCGCTGGTCCTATCGGGTCCTCGGGGCAGGACCGCGCCACCGGGGCGGCCGCGCCCGGCGGGCGGGAAGGTACGTTCACCCCCGTGCCGACACCGACACCGACATCGACGCTGACCCCGCCCCGCCCGCGATACGCCCCGGCACGCGGCCGCGGAGCCGCGCTGCTGGCCGCCACCGGGGTGCTGCTGCTCCCGCCGGCCCTCGGCGCGCCCGCGTTCGCGACGCCGCATCCCAAGCCCTCGCACGGCGCCAATGACGGCAAGGGCAAGCCGCCGGCCAAGCGGCCGCCCGCGCAGATGTCGACGGTGGGCGGGGAGCTGCTCGGCAAGCCGGGCCCGCAGGTGCAGCTGACCCCGGGGGCGCCCGCGCTGCCCAAGGAGCTCAGCGGGGATTCCTGGCTGATCGCGGACGCGGAGTCGGGGGAGGTGCTGGCGGCCAAGAACGCGCACTGGAAACTGCCGCCCGCCTCCACCCTGAAGATGCTCTTCGCCGACACGGTGCTGCCGAAGTTCCCCAAGACCCAGGAACACAAGGTGGCGCCCTCGGACCTGGCGGGCATGGGCGAGGGCAGCAGCCAGGTGGGGATCAAGGAGGACTCGGCCTACTCCGTGCACGACCTCTGGCTCGGGGTCTTCCTTCGCTCGGGCAACGACGCGGTGCACGTACTGTCCTCGATGAACGGCGGCGTCGCCCAGACCGTCAAGGACATGCAGGCGCACGCGGAGCAGCTGCAGGCCAACGACACCCACGTCATCACGCCGGACGGCTATGACGCGGACGGCCAGGTGTCCAGCGCCTACGACCTGACGCTGTTCGCCCGTTCGGGGCTGCAGAAGGCGGACTTCCGGGAGTACTGCTCCACGGCCAGCGCCCAGTTCCCGGGCGAGGAGAAGAAGGGCAAGAAGCGCGAGACCTTCGGCATCCAGAACACCAACCGGCTGCTGACCGGCACCGGGGTGCCCGTCTACAAGGGCATCGCGGGGGTGAAGAACGGCTCCACCACCAACGCCGGGAACACCTTCACCGGGGTCGCCCAGCACGACGGCAAGAAGCTGCTGGTCACGGTGATGAACCCGGAGACCAAGGAGCCCAATGAGGTCTACAAGGAGAGCGCCCGCCTGCTGGACTGGGGCTTTGAGGCGGCGGGCCATGTCAAGCCGGTCGGCATGCTGGTCCCCCCGCTGAACGACACCGACAAGGGCGGCGACAAGGCCGGTGGCGGCCAGGGCGGGGACTCCACCCAGGCCTCCGTCTCCGGCTCGGGCGGCGGTGGCGGGATGTGGACGGCCGTCGGGATCACGGCCGGGGCGCTGGTGGCGCTGGCGGCGGCGGCGTTTGTGGTGCACCGCCGGTGGCCGCTTCCGGAGCTGGTGCGGCGCCGTCCTCGCCGGTAGCAGCGCCGTCCTCGCCGGTAGCAGCGGGCTCTTCGGTGTGCCGCGTGGCCGTCCACGCGGCACAGTAGAGGACCAGCTTCGCCATGAAGTTGATCCACAGCAGCAGCGCGATGGGCGTGCCGAAGGCGCCGTACATGCTCTTGGCCGCCACGCCGCTGAGATAGCCGTTCAGCACCAGCTTGAGCACCTCGAGGCCGACCGCGCCGGTCAGCGCGGCGACGGCCAGCCGGCGGGGGGCGGGGTGCACATCGGGCAGCCGGGTCAGGACGTACAGCATCAGCAGGAAGTCCGCGAGGACGGCCACACAGAACCCGGCCACCGACAGCAGCGCGCCGCCGGCCCCGCCCGAGGGCAGTCCGGCCTTGCCCGCCGCCCAGCCGACCGCCGCCGAGGCGAAGACCGAGCAGCCCAGGGACACCAGCAGGACACCGCCCAGGCCGATCAGCACCGCCGTGTCCTTCAGGCGCAGCAGGACCGGGTTGCCGGGGCTCTCCTCCAGCTCCCACACCGCGCGCAGGCACTCGCGGAGCGAGCCGACCCAGCCGATGCCGGTGAACAGCAGCAGCGCCCCGGCCACGATCCCGACCGTGCCCGCGTTGTCGACCAGGGTGCTCAGGTCGAGGCTGCCGGAGATGCCGGGCACCTGCTCGGCGATCCGGTGCTCCAGCTCGCGCACTCGCTGTTGGCTGAGTATGGCCGCGGTGATCGCCGCACCCAGGGTGAGCAGGGGGAAGAGGGCGACAAAGCTGGTGAAGGTGATCGCGGCGGCGAGCCGGGTCCATTTCACACGGACGAGCGTCCGGTAGGAGTGCCAGGCGTGGGTGCGCATCAGCCGGGCGGCCGGGGGACCGATCAGGGGGAGGCGGGTGAGCCGGTTCACGATGCACGTCTACCCAGTCCGGGGCGGTGGTTCCCCGGCCTCCGGCCGGGATCCCCCAGGGGAGGCCGGGACCCCTCAGGGGAGGGGGTGCGGCTGGGGGAAGGCCCCTGTCTGGCGGGGCAGCCGCGTGGGTGGTACCGCCGCCGGGGTCACGTCCGCCCCAAAGGGAAAGTCGCGCTCAAGGCGCCAGATACCGTCCTCTCCCTGCTCGTACAGCGCGAAGCCGTCCGTCGTCCAGGCGGCCTCGTAGTCCGCCAGCTCGGCGTATGCCCGGTCCATCGCCTCCTCGGCGATGCCATGGGCGACGGTGACATGCGGGTGGTAGGGGAACTGCAGCTCCCGGGCCAGCGGCCCGGAGGCGTCCCGAACCCGCTTCTGGAGCCAGGCGCAGGCGGCGGAGCCCTCCACCACATTGACGAAGACCACCGGTGACAGGGGCCGGAAGGTGCCCGTACCGGACAGCCGCATGCCGAACGGCCGGCCCCGGGCCGCCACCTCGGCGAGGTGGGCCTCGACGGCGGGCAGCGTGCCGGCCGCCACCTCGGTCGGCGGCAGCAGGGTGACATGCGTGGGGATGCCGTGGGCGTGCGGGTCTCCGAAGCCCTCGCGGCGCTTCTGGAGGAAGCTGCCATAAGGCTCCGGGACCGCGATCGAAACGCCGAGCGTTACGGTCCCCATCGCGTTCTCCCTCCTGTGCGCCTGTGTATGTCCCCGTGGTCAGTGTGGCGGCTGCGCCGGGCACCCTGCCAGATCTTCTGGCCTGCGGCGCAGCGGACCCAGGATGCCCCGCGCCGTTCCGCTCGTCCGGCGGGTCAGTGTTTGGCGGGCAGGAAGCCCACCCGGTCGTACGCCTGGGCCAGGGTTTCGGCCGCGACGGCGCGGGCCTTCTCGGCGCCCTTGGCCAGGATCGAGTCCAGCGTCTCCGGGTCGTCCAGATATTCCAGCGTGCGGTCGCGGAAGGGGGTCACCCATTCCACCATCACGTCGGCGAGGTCGGTCTTGAGCGCACCGTAGCCCTTGCCCTCGTACTTTTGCTCAAGTTCCGCGATTCCGGTACCGGTGAGCGTGGAGTAGATGGTGAGGAGGTTGCTGACGCCGGGCTTCTTCTCCTGGTCGAAGCGGATCACCGTGTCGGTGTCGGTGACCGCGCTCTTGATCTTCTTCGCGGAGACCTTGGGCTCGTCGAGGAGGTTGATCAGGCCCTTGGCGGACGAGGCCGACTTGCTCATCTTGGCCGTCGGGTCCTGCAGGTCGTAGATCTTCGCGGTCTCGCGGACGATATGCGCGGCGGGCAGGGTGAAGGTCTGGCCGAAGCGGGTGTTGAAGCGCTCGGCGAGGTCGCGGGTGAGCTCGATGTGCTGGCGCTGGTCCTCCCCGACGGGGACGGCGTCGGCCTGGTAGAGCAGGATGTCGGCGACCTGGAGGACCGGGTAGGTGAACAGGCCGACGGTGGTGCGGTCGGCGCCCTGCTTGGCCGACTTGTCCTTGAACTGGGTCATCCGGGAGGCCTCGCCGAAGCCGGTGAGGCAGTTCATCACCCAGCCGAGCTGGGCGTGCTCGGGGACATGGCTCTGGACGAACAGCGTGCAGCGCTCCGGGTCGAGGCCCGCGGCCAGCAGCTGGGCGGCGGCGAAGCGGGTGTTGGCGCGCAGCTCCTCGGGGTCCTGCGGCACGGTGATCGCGTGCAGATCGACAACCGTGTAGAACGCGTCATGGGTCTCCTGCAGCGCCACCCAGCGCCGGACGGCGCCGAGGTAGTTCCCCAGATGGAAGGAACCGGCGGTGGGCTGGATACCGGACAGTGCACGCGGACGATCAAGGGCCATGCACTCATTCTCTCAGGTGCTGTGACCGACTCGGTCCGGCCATGCGGCGGTGGTGTTAGAAAGGCGTCAACAGCATGCGCCGACCTTGAACGGAGAGCACGTTGACCACTACGCCATCCACTCCCACGGATCGCAGCATCGCCGCCGCCGAAGCGCATAGCGCGCACAACTACCATCCCCTGCCGGTCGTGGTGGCCAGTGCCGAGGGAGCGTGGATGACCGATGTCGAGGGGCGCCGCTACCTCGACATGCTGGCCGGCTACTCGGCGCTCAACTTCGGCCACGGCAACGCCCGTTTGATCAACGCGGCCAAGGCGCAGCTGGACCGGGTCACCCTCACCTCGCGCGCCTTTCACCACGATCGCTTCGCGGACTTCTGTACCGAGCTCGCCGCGCTGTGCGGCATGGAGATGGTGCTGCCGATGAACACCGGTGCGGAGGCCGTCGAGACGGCCGTCAAGACCGCGCGCAAATGGGGTTACCGGGTCAAGGGGGTGCCGGACGGCAAGGCGAAGATCGTCGTCGCCGACAACAACTTCCACGGCCGGACGACCACCATCGTCAGCTTCTCCACCGACCCGGAGGCCCGCGCGGACTTCGGCCCGTACACCCCCGGTTTCGAGATCGTCCCCTATGGCGATCTGGCCGCCCTGGAGGCCGCCGTCGACGAGCACACGGTTGCCGTGCTGCTGGAGCCGATCCAGGGCGAGGCGGGGGTGCTGGTGCCGCCGGACGGCTATCTGCCGGGTGTACGGCGGCTGACCGCCGAGCGGAATGTGCTCTTCATCGCGGATGAGATCCAGTCCGGGCTGGGGCGCACCGGCCGGACCTTCGCCTGTGAGCACGAGAATGTCGTCCCGGACATGTACGTGCTGGGCAAGGCCCTGGGCGGCGGGGTGGTCCCGGTCTCGGCGGTGGTCTCCTCCCGCGAGGTGCTCGGCGTCTACCGGCCCGGCGAACACGGCTCGACCTTCGGCGGCAACCCGCTCGCCTGTGCGGTGGCCCTGGAGGTGATCGCCATCCTCAGAACGGGTGAGTACCAGCAGCGGGCCACCGAGCTGGGCGAGCACCTCCACCATGAGCTGGGCCTGCTGGCGACCGGTGGCGCGGTCGACGCGGTCCGCGGCCGCGGCCTGTGGGCGGGGGTCGACATCGCCCCGGCCCATGGCACCGGGCGCGAGATCTCCGAGCGGCTGCTGGAGCGCGGGGTGCTGGTCAAGGACACCCATGGTGCGACGATCCGCCTCGCCCCGCCGCTGGTGATCAGCAAGGAGGACCTGGACTGGGGGCTGGACCAGCTGCGGGCGGTGCTGGCGGACTGACCCGCGGGGCCCGTGCCGGCCCATCGGACACGCCCTGGGGCGTGCCATCGGACACGGCCTACAGTCGGACCGTGATTCTGGGCATGCTCTGCGCACTCGGTTCGGCCGTCTGTTTCGGTACCGCCTCCGTCCTGCAGGCGGTGGCCGCCCGGGCCGCCGCGCCCGGCAGCGGATCGGGAGTTGACCCGGTACTGCTGGTACGGGCGGCGCGGCAGTGGCGCTATGTGGCGGGGCTGGCGCTCGATGGGCTGGGCTTTCTGCTGGAGTTGGTGGCGCTGCGCTCACTGCCGATCTATGCGGTGGGCGCCGCGCTCGCCGCGAGCCTCGCGGTGACGGCGGTGGTCGCGGCGCGGGTGCTGCGGGTGCGGCTGAGCGGGGTGGAGTGGGCGGCGGTGGGGGTGGTCTGCGGTGGGCTGGCGTTGCTCGGCCTGTCCTCCGGGGCCGAGGGGGACCGTACCGGCTCCATGGCGCTGCGCATCGGTGTGCTGTGTGTGGCGGCCGGGGTGCCGGCGGCCGGCGCGGCGGCCGGGCGGCTGCCGGGCCGGGCCCGGGCGGCGGCCCTGGGGCTGGGCGCGGGCCTGGGGTTCGGTGTGGTGGAGGTGGCGGTACGGCTCATCGACCACCTCTCACCGGGCGCGGTGCTGGCCAACCCCGCCTCCTACGCCCTGCTGCTCGGCGGCGGCGCGGCGTTCCTGCTGCTCACCTCGGCCCTCCAGCGCGGCTCGGTGACGGCCGCGACCGCCGGGATGGTGCTCGGCGAAACCCTGGGCCCCGCGCTGGTCGGCGTGGCCTGGCTCGGCGACCGCACCCGCCCCGGGCTGGCACCGCTGGCCATGGCGGGCTTCGCCCTCGCGATCCTGGGCGCCCTGGCACTGGCCCGCTTCGGCGAGGCGCCGGAGCCGGTCCGGCCGGGTTCGTAAAGCCCGTCCGGAGACCCACCGGACACCCAGCGGACACCCACCGGACACCTCCTAAAGCGCGGGCGGCAGTACCTCCAGCAGGGTCTCCAGCGCTCCGGAGAACGCGTGCTCCGGCGGCGTCCCATAGGCGACGATCAATCCCTCCGCGCCCCCGGCCTCGTTCCCCCGCCGGTAGGCGTTCAGCCCTTCCAGGGCCAGCCCCCGCCAGGCGGCCGCCCGTACCGCGACCCGCTCGCCGCCGGGCGGGAGTTCCAGCACCGCGTGCAGCCCGGCCGCGATGCCGGTGACCTTGAGGTGCGGCGCCCGCTCGGCGAGCGCGGCCACCAGGTGGTCCCGGCGCCGCCGGTAGCGCAGCCGCATGGAGCGCACATGCCGGTCGTACGCGCCGGAGTTGATGAACTCCGCCAGCGTGAGCTGGTCCAGCGCGCTACCGCCCCACTCCCCCGTGTCCTTGACGGCGAGCACCTCGTCGACCAGATGCTCCGGCAGCACCAGCCAGCCCATCCGCAACCCGGGCGCCAGCGACTTGCTCACCGTGCCGCAGTGGACGACGTGTTCCGGCGCCAGGCCCTGCAGGGCACCGACCGGCTGGCGGTCGTAGCGGAACTCGCCGTCGTAGTCGTCCTCCAGGATCAGCCCGTCCACCCGGGACGCCCACTCCACCACGGCGGCCCGCCGGTCCGGGTGCAGCGGGACGCCGGTGGGGAACTGGTGGGAGGGGGTGAGCAGTACGGTGCGCAGCCCCTGGTGACCGGCCAACTCGGCCACCCGCGCGCCGTGTTCGTCCAGCGGCAGCGGAATCGTCCGCAGCCCCTCCCGCTCCAGGGTCTCGCGGTGGTGCCACAGGCCGTACCCCTCGACTCCCGTCTCCTGCGCGCCACGCCTCCGCAGCACCCGCCCCAGCATGGCCAGACCCTGTGCGAAGCCGGCGCAGAGGACGATCCGTTCGGGGTCCGCGCGCACCCCGCGCGCCCGGGCCAGGTAGTCCGCGAGGGCGGCCCGGAGTTCCGGGCGGCCGCCCCCGCGTTCGTAGCCGAAGGCCGTGTTCGGGGCGGCGGTCAGGGCGCGGCGGGCGGCCGACAGCCAGGCGGCGCGCGGGAAGGCGGACACATCGGGGGCGCCGGGGCGCAGGTCGTAGGCGGGCCTGGTGGCGGGTACGGGCCGGGGCCCCCGCCCCGGCGGCCGCGGGGCGGGGAGCGAGGCGACCCGGGTGCCGGAGCCCTGCCGGGCGGTCAGCCAGCCTTCGGCGACCAGCTCGCCATAGGCATCGGCCACGGTGTTGCGGGCCAGCCCCAGATCGATGGCGAGGGAGCGGGAGGAGGGCAGCCGGGTTCCGGGGGCGAGCCGGCCGGACCGCACCGCGTCGCGCAGTGCCTTGATGAGCGCGGCGCGCATCCCGCCCGGGCCGGTCAGGTCGAGATGCAGATCGGCACCGGCGACCCGGCTCGAAGTAGCCCACGATTCCTTCATGGAAGTGGACCATACCCATGGGCTACCGGGCTCCTAGGGTCGGAGTCATGACGACGAACCCGACGCCCGGCGACCACCCCCGGATCAACGTCAGCAAACTCTCCCCCGAGGTCTACCAGGCGATGTTCGCCCTGGAGCGGGCCGTCTGCCAGGACATCGACCCGACGATCTCCGACCTGGTGAAGATCCGCGCCTCGCAGATCAATCACTGTGCCTTCTGCATCGACCTGCACATCAAGGACGCCCGCAAGGCGGGTGAGACCGAGGAGCGCATCCACCTCCTCAACGCCTGGCGGGAGGCCGAGGGCTACTACACCGAGAAGGAACGGGCGGCCCTCGCCCTCGCCGAGGCGGTCACCGTTCTGACCGACGGCTTCGTCCCCGACGAGGTCTATGAGCGCGCCGCCCGGCACTTCGGGGAGCGGGAACTCGCCCAACTGATCTCGGCGATCGCCGCCATCAACGCCTGGAACCGGCTCGCCGTGACGACCCGCAAGACCCCGGGTCACCAGCGATGACCGCCGCGGCGACATTGCGCGCCCTGCACCACGGCCGCACCCCCGACGACCCCCTGATCCTGCCCAACCCCTGGGACGCGGCCGGCGCCCGGGCCTTCGCCGACGCCGGGTTCCCGGCCCTGGCCACCCCGAGCAAGGGCGTCTCGCTGTCGCTGGGATACCCGGACGGCGCCCTGCCCCCCGGCGAGATGTTCGCGGCGGTCGCCCGGATCGCCCGGGCGGTGGACGTCCCGGTGACCGCCGATGTCGAGGACGGATACGGGCTCGCGCCCGCCGAGTTGGTGGCCCGCCTGCTGGACACCGGCGCGGTCGGCTGCAACCTGGAGGACACCGACCGGATCACCGGCGAGCTCAAGGACCCCCACGCGCACGCGGATTGGCTGGCCGCCGTGCGGGCCGAGGCGGGCGATGCGCTGGTCGTCAACGCCCGCATCGACACCTTCCTGCGCAAGGTGCCGGACGCGGCCCGGGCCGCGCTGGAGCGCGCCCGGCTGTACGCGGCGGCGGGCGCCGACTGCGTCTACCCGATCTTCGCCCCGGTGGAGCACCTCGCGGAGATCGGCGCGGCGGCCGGCCTGCCGGTCAACGCCCTCGCCCTGCCCGGCGGCCCCTCGCCCCGCGAACTGGGCCAACTGGGCGCGTCCCGGGTGACGTTCGGGCCGGGGCAGTACCTGCGAACGATGGCGGCCGTGGCGGACATCGCGAAGGAGCTGCGCGGAGAGTGACGGTCAAGGGCCGAGAATGAGCCGACCGGGCGGTCACACCGCACCGGTCGGCTGCCCTGTCCCACTGCTACCTGAGCGCCAGACTCCGCTTGGCCACGGCCTGGTTGTGTGTCCTGGCCCTGTCCAACTGCGGCTGCCTGGCCGCGACCAGTTGCCGCTGGATCCTGGATTCGGTGTTGAACCAGACATCGGTCAACCCCGTTGATTGTTTGCAGTCGACTTCGGCGACGGCAATCTTCTTTGTCTCCGGGCTGGTGGCCCAGCCGTCCTCCTTCGGGCCCCGAGTGATGTCGAATGGCGTCTTGTAGTCGTAGCCCTGGTCCTTCATGCACGAGGACCAGGAGGTGAACGCATTCTGCACGTCCGGGTCGTTCATGGACTGGGTGAAGCTCTCGCCGCCGATTTCGGCTGCGACGCTCTCGTCGTACTGGCCGACGCTCGCATTCGCCTCGGCGTTGCACCCGCCCTTGGGAAGGTCCTGACCATTGACGGCCGGAACCTCTTCCCCCTTGTCGTTCTTGCCGTACAGCGCGTCCAGCACGGCGCTGCCGGGTTCCCATTGCGGTGGTTCACCCGGGTCGTCGGGCAAGGCGTATCCCCACTGCTCGGCCGCCGCCCGGTCCGCCAGACCATAGCGCCGTTCCAGATTCGCCGAGTCGTTTGTGGGCGGCGGGTAGTCCCCAGGCTTGACGGGCGGTTCATAGGTGAGCCCATAGCGGGCCATACACGTCTGCACCGACTTCAGCTGGGCGGCCTTTTGTGCGGCGGCATCCGCGTAGGGGACGAGGTACTGCTGGGCCGGCAGCCGGTGGTCCTTGAGCAGGCCGCTGCGTATGGCGGTGTCCGGCGCCTTGGCCTTGAGCGGCACCGGAGCGGCAACGTTCACCGGGGCCGGACGGCCCTGCAGGTGGTCGGTGCCGTACCAGGTGAGACCGGCGACGGCGCCGACGAGGAGCACCGCGGAAGCGACCTTCGTGGTCATGCGATCGGTCATTGCGCTACCACGCCCATCGCCGGCTGGAGGCATTGTTGTTCCGGACGGCGGGTATGAGCCTGCCGATCCATCCGGGGGGAATCGTGTCCAAATACCCCTCGTAGTAGGAGTTGTAGAAGACCGAGTGGTTCACATAGTCCTGGTTCGCCACCGCGGCTGCGGCATTCTCCAACTGCTGACCGCTTCCGTAGGCATCCGGATAGCACCTGGTGTCGACGCCCAGCCGGAAATGGATGACGGAATGACCGGGCTGGTTCCGGAACTCATAGCGAGTCGTATGGCCGTGCTCGGTCCGGCCCCAGTGGTCGGGAATCGTCCGGTTCGTGAGGAAGCAGGAGCTGTACAACACCCCGCTGTTCTGCGGTCCGTAGTAGAAGAGGCCGAAGCAGGCTCCGGTATTGGAGCTGCACAGATCCCAGTCATAGCTGACGCTGTTCGCACTTGCCGGAGTGGCGGATGAGAATGCCGCGGCGGCCGCGAGGGCCGCGCCGGCGGCAAACACACCTGCTTTTCCGTGCCGTTTCACCCTGGGTTTTCCTCTTTGTTTTTCGAGGGGTTCATTCATGCGGCGGATTCTTCATGATCCTGGCTGGTTCCCAACAGGTTCGAACCGGCCGCGCATACCCCGGGAACGGATCACACGCCTCGTACCGGAACGGACGTCTCGACAGCGTCCGCCGCCCGCTCGCCCGACCGGGGCCGACACCCCCGTCGAACCCGCCATGAAGCGCTGATCACAGCGCGGATCGCCGGTCAACTCCGACCTGACATAGTCGCCTTGAGAATCTCGCATCTGCCCGGGATTGGCCGCATACTGGCACCGACAGGTACGACCATCTTGGACTTGGCTGAAAATCGCCGTCCCGGTGACAGGACGCCCACGGTCCGACCGGACCGGTCCGCTACCCGAGGTAACCGCACTCCCGCCTTGGTAGCGTCCCCCAATGGACCTGATACCAGAGGCTTTTGCCCGCATCACAACCGATCGCGAGGGCGAGTCGGGCCGCGCCTGGCTCAGCACCCTGCCGGACCTGGTGGACGACCTGCTGCGGCAGTGGGACTGCGCGAGAATCGGCCCGGTCGCCCACGGGCAGGTCGGCATCGTGGTTCCGGTGCGCCGTGCGGACGGCGAGCCCGCCGTGCTGAAGGTCTCCTTCCCGCACCCCGGCAACGTCCATGAGCCGGATGCACTGGCGCACTGGGCGGGCCAGGGTGCGGTGTTGCTCCTGGAACGGGACGACGACCGCTTCGCCATGCTGCTGGAGCAGGCCGGACCGGCCACCCTCGCCGATCTCGAGGACGCCGACGAAATGATGTCCCTCGCCGGTGAACTCGCCCGGCGGCTGGCCGTACCGGCCCCGCCGGGGCTGCCCCGGCTGCGCGACCACCTGGTCGAGTGGGAGGAGCAACTCCGCAAGGACGCCGTCCGGTTCGGGCATCCACTGCCCGGGTATGCGCTTGACGCGGCCCTCGCGACCGTACGCGAGCTGGGCCCCGACCAGCCCGACACGCTCTTCCACGGCGACCTGCACGCCCACAATGTGCTGCGCGCATCCCGCGAACCCTGGCTCGCCATCGACCCCAAGGGCCACATCGGCGACCCCGCCCACGACTGCTCCACCATCCTGCGCAGCCGCGCCGAGGACCTGCTGGCCGCACCCGACCTCAAGGCCGCACTGCTGCGCCGACTCGCGATCTTCGCCGACGCCGCCGGGATCGACCCCGAACGCGGCCGCCGGTGGGCCCAGTTCCGCGTGGTGATGTCCGCCCACCGCGCCCGCGACGAGGGCAGCCCCGAGTGGATGATCCAGGCGTACGAGCAGGTGGCGGGGGTGCTGGCCTAAGGGAGGTGCAGCTACGGGGAAGTGGCTGTCCAGGCACGCAGCCGCGCCGCCGTCTGCACGACATTGATGATCCCGCATTCAGATTCGGCGACGAGAGTGGCGGCATCATCCGGCTTCCACTTCAAACGGTGACCGTTGATGACGAGAAACATCTCGGCGGCAGTCCAAGCGAATGTCGTGTTGTGGTCCGCGAGGGGCTTCAGACGCACGATCGTCTCCAGCAGAGCGGCGGCCTTCAACCAGTCCGAGCCGTACACATCCCGCCCCATGTAGGCAGCACGTGTACGATATGCGGCCGCATCGAGCTTGCCACGTTAACTGAACTAGTTGGCGTCTTTTCGCAGGTCAGTGACGTTTCCACGG
>NZ_JBDJPF010000091.1:0-17448 GCF_054957865.1 Streptomyces xingningensis | reverse complement strand
TGCGCATGACTCTCCCAAACGGTGTAAGCGGATCAGAGAGATGACCGCTACGGCCCGAAGGGGGGAGTGGCCAAAGGTCGGTTCCGGCGCAACCTAACAAAGGAGCACGGCAGTTGGCCAGGGGTGCGCCAGAGTCTTCACGGGACGAACGGCGGCTGAGTCAGTGACCCCGCTTCGCCAATTCCCTTGGGGTGCGGCTCTTCTCCGGTGAGGTCGTTGTTCAGGCGGTGAGTTTGTAGTTGGCCTGGTCGGCGGCGGGATGGAGGCGTCGGTGTTCGGCCTGGACGTGGAAGTTCCAGTACGCCGGGAAGTCGTCGTTACTGACTTCGGCTCATCAAGGTGACGTCGGGATGTCGAGGGCCAGGCCGGTTCCGGCGATGAAGCCGTCGAGGACCTCGGGCCGGTACTGAAGGCGTTTGAGACGGTTGCGAACGAGTGCCTCCAAGCGGTCGAGGGCCATGACGGCGAGGTTGGCCAGGCTGCGTTTGACGTGCGCCCACACCCACTCCACCGGGTTGAGGTCGGGTGAGTAGGCGGGCAGCAGGAACACCGTCAGCCACTCGCGCTGGTCGATCAGCTCACGCATGGCGTGGGAGACGTGGGTGTTGAGCCGGTCCCACACCAGGACGATCGGTGCTTTGACGAGCTGGTGGGCGCCGTCGATCAGTGCGATGAAGTCGCGTTCGCCCATGCTGCGGCGCTTGCCCTTGCCTGCCGGGTGGGAGATCAGCCGGTGGCACAGCCGGGTGCGCGAGCCGGGCCGCATGGCGATCAGCCCGGCGACCGACAGCCGTCCTGAGCGCCGCCCGCTCACCGTCACGACCGGCGTGACCCCGCGCCGGCCCCAGGTGCGTCCTTGGGGCGGACGGCGGGTGAAGCCTGCCTCGTCCTCGAAGCAGAGGTAGCCCCCGCAGGCCGCCCGGGTTCTTTTACCTCCGCCCAGGTCGCCTCCTTCCACACGACAACGGCCTGCTCGTCACGTTCAGCCACACGCCGGGCGGGCACCTGCGGGGAGAAGCCGAGCCGGCGCATCAGCCGCGTGGCGCCCGAGACACTGTAGGAGACGTGGAACTTCCTGCCGATCAGCGTGGCCACCCTCGCCGCGGTCCACACCTGGTCCTCCACCCAGCCATGCGCGGCCGGACCCTGCTCGAGGTAGGCGGCGAGTTTCGCCAGGCAGCGCGGCGACAGACGGCACTGTGACCCGCTCGGGCCACGGGACACCAGAGCCCCGGACCCGCCGTCCCGCCACAGCTGGTGCCACTGGTAGGCCGATTTCCGGCTCACCCGCAGGCGCCGTGCGACCTCAGGAGGTTTGATCTCCTGCTCGAACAACTCAGCCGCCTGTGTCCGTACCGCCTCGCGGCGCTGACGCCCAGCAGCGGTCAGCCCGCCCCCATCCGCATACCTCACACACCACGGAATACAACCAACACCCCAGCCACATCAGCGGCTTCACGAAAGATCACCCTGACGAGCCGAAGTCAGTATTGATGACGGCGCGGAGGATGAGGAGGGCCTCGGCGCCCGGGACGCTCCATCTGCTGCCGGTAATGTCGAGTCTGTCGGTGAGGTGGCAGGCTGCGTCTTCGATGACGCCGCTGGCGATGAAGCGGCTCGTGCCCCGCTCTGCCTGGAAGATTCCGGGATGGGACTCGAACACGAATCCCTGCCGCCGCACCTGTCGCCCCGCCAAGGGATACCCGCAGGTCAGGCACGACACGGACGCTGCTGTGGTCGCCTGTGGTCGCACGAACCGCCGCCCCCAGGTCGACACTGGGACTAGCAGTTCAATGCGCAACCTTTGGAAGCGATCATCATGCGCTCCGCCGTTTCTCGGGGGCGCGTCTACCGGCGCTGCAGCTGCCGGGATCAGCTACACAAGCAGCTCGGATCACGCTGTCCACGCCTCCTCGCCGATCCTGATCACGGCACGTGGACGTTCGCCGTCGATATCCCTCAGTGCACTCCGGGGCGTCACACCGTCCGTCGTGGCGGCTTCCCCGACCGGGACACCGCGGCACAGTCCCTGCGGCGCCTGATCGACACCGCTGGCGCGGGTCTCCTCGCCGATCCGAACCAAACGGTCGCCGACTACCTGACCGCCTGGCTCCAGGCCAAGGCCATGGCCTTGAAGCCGACGACCACCGTCCGCTACCGCGCCTACATCGAGAACGACCTCGTCCCCGCGCTCGGGAAGATCAAGCTCGACGATCTCGGCTACGGACACATCGCGACTTTCGTCAGAGCGCAGCTCTCCCACGGGCGGGGTGCGGTCACCGTTCACCGGATCCTCGCCACCTTGTCGAGTGCGCTCGGCGAGGCAGTCCGGCACCACCGGCTCGACCACAACCCCGCACGGCCCACGATCATCCCCCGGCTGGCAGCCGCCGAACGTCACATCTGGACCGTCGACGAGGCTGTCGCCTTCCTGCGGTACTGCCACACGGCCGATCCACTCATGGCCGATCTTGTCGAGGTCCTCATCGGCACCGGCATCCGCAAGGGCGAAGCGCTCGCCCTGCGCTGGGGCGACGTCCGTCTCGACAAGCACGTCCTCTACATACACGCGACGCTCTCCGCGATCGACAACAACCGCCTCGTGATCACCACGCCCAAGACCAGGAGCAGCAGGAACTGGGTCGCCGTCTCCGGCCGCGTCGCCACCGCCCTCCACCACCGCGCCCCGGACAGACACCCGTCAACGATGGCAGGGCTCGAAGGCGATTTCGTGTTCCACAGGCCCGACGGCCGACCGCTCCACCCGGAGTACGTCCTCAACCGGTTCCACCTGCTCTGCCGGAAAGCGGGCGTCTCCCGTACAACGATCCATGATCTCCGGCACCTGTCGGCCACGATCTCGATCAACGCCGGCGTTCCGCTCACCGTGGTGTCGAAGACTCTGCGGCACTCGACGCTCTCCACGACCGCGAATGTCTACAGTCACCTAACCGCTCAAGCCGCCCGCGAAGCCGTTGACGTCATCGATCAAGCCCTCACTCAGGCCGACCGGCCGCCCACTCCCCCGCGCCCCGCCCCGGGCGCGCGACCGCATTGCGACCACATCCCGCAGCTGCACAACCAGATGACCGCCATCAGGCAGCCCATCAGCACAAGGAATTACCGCCGAACAACCCTGGTCGCAGTGAGCATGTGCGACCACACTGCGACCACAAGCCGACGAAACGTCAGAAAGGCCGCTCCCTCACCACGAGGAAACGGCCTCCGACCTGCGAAAATCGCTGGTCGGGACGGCGGGATTTGAACCCACGACCCCTTGACCCCCAGTCAAGTGCGCTACCAAACTGCGCCACGTCCCGGTGCTTGCCCGGCCCGGGCTGCTGCCCTCGCCGACCGCGCAAAAGAACAATACCGCACCCCGCAGAGTGGTGGCGCCCCGGTTTCAGCGCGGAGTGGATCTTGCTGGAGGCAGGGGCTTCTTCCCCGCGGCCTGGCTGAGCGGCTGCGGCTCGTATGACTCTCGGGGCACCGCCCCTGACCGGGTGCTGGTGCCGGGGGCCGAGACCGGCAGTGGTTCGCTCGGGCACGGGCTGCCGCCGACGGTGGGCACGGCGCCCGGGCTGTGTGCCCAGGGGCCGCCCGAGCCACGCGTATGGGTGCTGGTGGGCAACGCCGGCCAGGCGTTCGCCGCGCCGCGCCCGGGGCGGCCGCATGCGGTGTTGACCCCGGACCCGTTCGACGTGCAACCATCAAGCCTCTTCGATGTTGAACAAGCGCCCCGTGCAACCCCCGCACTGCAGGAGGACAGTTGGACGGCACCGATCTCACCGGCACCCATCGCGCTCCCCGCTCCCGCCTTTCCCGGCGCGGCTTTCTGCAGGCGACCGCCGGTACCGCCGCCGTCGCGGGGGTGGCGGGCGGGCTCCCGGCGCAGGCGGCGGCTGCCGGGACAGCATCCGGCTCCCCGGGTCCGTCCGTCCTGTCCTTCACCGGTGCCACCAACGGCGCCGCGAGCCTCTCCCCGATCGGCGACCACCTGATCGCCGAGGTGCAGAACGTCCTGTGGTCGATCCCCCGCAAGGGCGGCAAGGCCGTCCCGATCACCCCTGCCGACCTGGAGCCCAACCGTCCCGTGCACTCCCCCGACGGCAGGCAGCTCGCCGTCTGCGCCTACCGGGGCGGCGGCTTCCACATCTGGACGCTGCGCCCGGACGGCTCGGGGCTGCGGCAGCTGACCAACGGCCCCTGGGACGACCGGGGGCCGTCCTGGTCGCCGGACGGGACCCGGATCGCCTTCGCCTCCGAGCGGGGCGGCGATCCGGTCACCGGCAGCCCGTACCGGGTGTGGGTGGTGGACGTCCGTACGGGCGCGCTCACCCGGGTCACCGGGCTGTCCGGTCAGCAGGGCCCCGGGCAGGACGGCGCCTGGGAGGACTTCGACCCGGCCTGGTCGCCGGACGGCAGGCGGCTGGTGTTCGTCCGGGCCCGGGTCGCGGGCGGCGTGCTGGTGGCCCGCACGGTGGCCTCCGTGCCGTCCGACGGGCGCGGACCGGTGTGTACGGAGCACACCGAGACCACCGCGGCGGCCGTCATGACACCCGCCGTCTCGGCCACCGGACGGCTGGCCCATCTACGGACCACGGCGGCGCCCACCGCCTCCTGCACCCTGGTGGTCGACGGGGCCGCGATCCCGGTCGAGGGGGATGTGGAGCCGGTTCCTCCGCGCTGGGTGTCTCACGATGAGCTGCTGCTGACGGTCGGCGGCCAGTTCCGGATCGTCCGGCCGGACGCCTCCCGGCCGACGGTCACCGCCACCGTCCCCTTCACCGCCGAGCTGCCGGTCGACCGTCCTCGCTACCGCGTCAAGCAGTACGACTTCGCCGGCGGCGGGGTGCGCAAGGTGCGCTCGGTGCATCTGCCCGCGCTGTCGCCGGACGCCCGGCAGGTGGCGTTCGCGGCCCTCAACTCCCTCTGGATCACGGACGTTCCGGGCGGCCGGACACCGCGTCAGGTGGTTCGGGCACAGCCCACGCGCTATCTGCTCGGCCCGTCCTGGACATCCGATGGCAAGGCGCTGATCTGGGCCGACGACCGCGATGGGCTGCTCGCCGTGCGCCGTCGCGAGCTCGCCTCCGGCAAGGAGACCGTGCTGGCCGACGGCGGCCGGGTGAGTCCGGCGCTCTCCCCCGACGGCCGTCGGCTGGCCTGCCTCGACATGAGCGGGAAGCTCATTCTCCGCGACCTCTCCGCCCGTACCGAGCGCGTTCTGACGACCCCGATGGGCGCCGGCGGACAGCCGGGCAGACCCAGCTGGTCCCCCGACGGGCGGTATATCGCCTATTGCGACCGCAACCGCCTCAACCAGCGGTTCCGTGAGGGCTACAACCTGATCCGGGTCGTGGACACCACCGACGGCGCCTCCCGGCTGCATGCCATCGCCCCGCACGCGTCGATCTCCGACCGCTATGACTCCGGTCCGGTGTGGTCCCCCGACGGCCGCTCCATGGCGTTGATCACCGAGTCCGCGCTGTGGCTGCTGCCCGTACGCCCCGACGGCACGCCCGACGGCGCACCCCGCCGGCTGACCGACGAGGCGGCCGACCACCCCTCCTGGGCCGGCGATTCGGACCGGATCCTCTATCTGTCGGCCGGGCGGCTGCGGCTGCTGAAGATCTCCGACGGCACCGTCCGTACGGTCCCGGTCGCCCTCGACTACCGCCGCCCGGCACCCGCCGACACCGTGGTGCACGCCGGGCGGTTCTGGGACGGCACCGGCAGTGCGGTGCGCGAGGACGTCGACCTCGTGGTGCACGACGGACGGATCTCCGCCATCGAGCCGCACCGCGCGCGGCGCGCCTCCCTGCGCACCATCGACGCCTCCCGGCGGACGGTGATCCCGGGGCTCTGGGATGCCCACACCCACCCCTGGCAGATCACCTACGGCGGACGGCAGACCGCCCTGCAGCTCGCCTATGGCATCACCACGGCCGTGTCGCTGGGCGGCGCCGCCTATGAACAGGCCCGCATCCGCGAGGCGGTGGCGGCCGGGGCGCTGGCCGGGCCCCGGCTGCTGACCTGCGGCGAACTGTTGGACGGTGCCCGCGTCGCCTACAGCATGGGCCGGGCGCACCGCACCCGCGAGGGGCTGCACCGCTCGCTGTCCCGGGCCGCCGCGCTGGACTGGGACTTCGTCAAGACCTATGTGCGCGCGCCCGGTTGGCTGATGGCGGAGGCGGCCCGGTTCGCACACGAGCGGCTCGGCGTGCGCACCGGCAGCCATCTGTGCTCTCCCGGTGTTCAGCTCGGCCAGGATCTGACGACCCATCTACAGGCCACCCAGCGGCTGGAGTTCGGGCATGCGACCAGCGCCGCCGGGCATGCCTTCCAGGATGTGACGGAGATCTACACCGGCACGGACTTCCGGATGATCGCCACCATCTTCACCTCGGTGCCGCTGGTGGGCGCCGACCCGGCACTGGCGGACGATCCCCGGGTCACCCGGCTGATGCCGCCCTGGGACACGGAGCTCGTCCGCAAGACCGCGGACACGGCGCCCACCGCCGACCAACTGGCCACGCTGGAAACCGAGATCGACGTCTACCGGCGGATCCTCTCCGACGGTGGACTGGTCGCGCTCGGCACGGACGCCCCCCTGGTCCCGGTCGGCCTGTCCCTGCACCTGGGGCTGCGCGCCCTGCACCGCTACGGTCTGTCGGCGGCCCAGGCGCTGCGCACCGCGACCCTGGTGCCGGCCCGGGTGTTCGGTGCGGAGCGGGATCTGGGCACGCTGGAGATGGGCAAGCTGGCCGATGCGACCGTGGTCGACGGTGATCCGTTCACCGACTTCGACACCCTGGTCCGGACGGAGTCGGTGCTGCGGGGTGGAGTGCCCTTCGCCCAGCGGGAGTTGGTCGAGGCATACGATTCCGCGGCGCGCGGCCGGCTCGTCCAGGGCGACTGGCTGGACGTGGGGCGGCAGTTGCGCCGCGATTCGTGTTGCGACATGCACTGACGGGCGTCCGGCGAGCCGTGTCCCGGCCCCGCTGCACGACTCACCGGGCCTGCAGCACGGCCTCCGGCCCGCTCCGCGGGACGGACACCCGCCCCGCCGCCCGCTCCGGGGCCGCGGCCTTCCGCCACCATGGATCGGGTGCGAGCCCATCGGCCGGCTCGAAGGGCCGGCCGGGGCGCGGGACGGTGCATTGCGCACCCATGCGCCGGGCGGCTTCCACCGTCCGCTCCGCCGGTTCCGCCCAGGGGTGCGGGGCGAGGTTGAACGTCCCCCAGTGGATCGGCAGCATGATCCCGTGTCCCGCATCGCCGCCCTGGAGATCGAGATGCGCCTGCATCCCCTCCTCCGGGGTCATATGGATATCTGGCCAGAAGTCTGAATACGCCCCTATCTGCACCATTGTGGCGTCGAAGGGCCCGTATCGTTCGCCGATCTCCCGGAAGCCGGGGAAGTACCCGGTGTCACCGCTGTGGAAGATCCGGTGCTCCGGCCCCGCGATCACCCAGGAGGCCCACAGCGTGTGCTGTGTGTTGCGCAGCGCCCTGCCGCAGAAGTGGCGGGCGGGAGTGGCGGTGAGGGTAAGGCCCCCGATCTCGGTCGACTCGTGCCAGTCCAGCTCGGTGATCAGCCCGGCGGGCACCTTCCAGTGCTCCAGGTGCGCACCGACGCCCAGGGGGACGACAAAGGCCGTGCCGGTACGGGCCAGGGCCCGGACGGTCGGCATGTCCAGGTGGTCGTAGTGATCGTGGGAGATGACCACGGCGTCCAGCCGCCCGGTCTCGGCCAGCGGTACGGGCACCGGGTGCAGCCGCCGCGGACCCGCGAGCGCGAAGGGCGAGCAGCGCTCGGACCACACCGGGTCGAAGAGCACCCGGTGCCCGTCGATCTCGGCCAGCACGCTGGAGTGCCCCATCCAGGTCAGCCGCAGCCCGGAGGCGGCGGGGGCCGCCAGGTCGGCCACGGTCGTCGGATGCACCGGGATGGGATGGGCGGGAGCCCGGCGGGCGCGCTCCTCCTTGCGGAAGTAGGTGGGCAGGAACTTCAGCATCGAGCCGGAGGGCGTCCGGGAGGCCGCCACGGGGTTGACGAACACCCCGTTCGCGAAGTTCGGCGACCGCCTGATGCGGGCCATGCGCTCCCCCGACGGGTCCGCCCCGAACGCGGCCGGGCGCAGGGCGTCAAGCGGTGAGCGGGGGGAACGAAAGCCGGTCACGGCGCCTCCATGAGGGGGTCAGGTCACCTCATTATCCGCCCGGTGTCCGCAGGGCCGGGGCCCGGCCGCCCGGGCCCACCCCCGTAGCGGCCCGGACGGTCGGGCCATACGGCCGACGGTGACCCACTGTGCCGGTTCCGGGGTCGATGGCGCATCCGATTTTCGGGCCCGGCCGAGGCCCCGCTCACAGCCCGCTCACCCGCAGCGTGACATTGAGGCGGCCGGTGAGCCCCAGTCCCGCGGGCGAGGTGCCCGGAAGGGTGCGGGGGACCCCGTGGTAGGCGAGGCGGGACGGGCCGCCGAAGACGAAGAGATCGCCACTGCGCAGCTCGACATCGGCCCAGGGGCGATTCCGGCTCTCGGGGTTGCCGAAGCGGAAGACACCGGAGTCGCCGAGGCTGAGCGAGACAACGGGCGCGGTGGACCGCTCGTCGCCGTCCCGGTGCATGCCCATCCTGGCGTGCGAGTCATAGAAGTTCACCAGCCCGATGTCATAGGCCTCGGGCCCCGCCGCCGCGCCGTAGGCCCGCGCCACTCCTTCCCGGGCCAGCCCGTCCAGCCACGCCGGGAAGGGCTTGACCGGCACGCCGTCGCCGTCGACGACGGTGCGGGCATAGCCGTACGGGTACCAGTGCCACCCCAGGCACACCGTCCGGACCGACATCTCGCCGCCGCCCGGCATCCGCACCGTCCGCAGCCCGGCCGGCGGCCGGGCCCACTCCCGGCACGCCGCCAGCAGTTCGCGCTGGGCATCGGGACCGAGCCAGTCCGGGACATGCACAGCGCCGGGGGCGACCTCGATGCTGCCCCGCGGAAACAGTGCGCCGTCCATCTCTCCATGTTCGCACCCGCCCCACACGACCCGGACGCCGCTCCTTGACGGGCAAACCCCGGCCGACACGGTCCTAGGTCTTCTTGACGCCGACTCCGCCATAGCCCCCGACCGGAGCCGCTTCCCCGGCGGCCGGTGGCTCGCCGTCCGGCCGCCAGGACGGCATGGACACCACTCCGGGGTCCAGCAGCTCGAACCCCCTGAAGAGGGCCGCGACTTCGTCGCGGCTGCGCAGGGTCAGCGAGGAGGAGGTGTTCTTGTACACCTCGGCGGCCTTGCCCGCGTCCTGGTACACATCGCTGGCCCCATGGGTGATGACCAGGCAACTACCCCTGGGAAGCGCCTCGTTCAGCCGGGTGATGAGGGCCGCGGGGTCCTCTTCGTCGCTGATGAAATGCAGCACCGCGACCAGCAGCAGCGCCACCGGCTCGCCGAAATCGATCAGCTCCCGCACCACCGGATGACCCAGAATCGCCTCGGGCTCACGCACATCCGCCAGCACAAAACCGACATCAGCCGTGTTGGTCAGCTTCGCCCCGGCGTGGGTCGCCACGATCGGGTCATTGTCGACGTACACCACCCGGACATCCGGGTCGATCTCCCGCGCCACCTCATGGGTGTTCGGCGACGTCGGAATGCCCGTACCGATGTCAATGATCTGCCGGACACCCCTGCGCACCACCTCCCGCACCGCCCGCCGCAGAAAGGCACGATTGGCGCGGGCACTGACGCGGGTGCCGGGTATGAGCCGTATCAGCTGCTCGGCCGCCTCCCGGTCGACCTCGTAATTGTCCCAACCACCCAGGAAGTAGTCGTACATCCGCGCGGGATGCGCCCTGCTGGTGTCGATCTCCTCGACCGGAAAGCCCCGGTCGCCCCGGTCCTGCCCGCTCACGCCATCTCCCCTTCGGTATGCCGGAATTCGGTGTGCCGGGCTACTTGATGCCCACACCGGCGTACATCGCGACCCCGGCCAGGTCCTCGGCGGTCGGCGGTTCGCCGTCCGGCCGCCACAGTGGCGCCTGCACCAGGCCGGGATCCAGCAGCTCGTAGCCGTCGAAGAAGGGCATGATCCCCTCGTAGGTGCGAGGCGTCAAAGCGGCGGTCGCCGTCTTGTAGATGTCGAGGACGCTGTTGTAGATAAAGCCGTCAAAATCGCCGGTGACATGCGAGAGCACCAGGCAACTTCCCTTGGGCAGCGCCTCGTTCAAGGTGGTGAGGATGCCGACCGGATCCTCTTCGTCCTTGATGAAGTGCAGTACGGCCACCATCAGCAGCCCCACCGGCTCACCGAAATCGATCAGCTCCCGCACCACCGGATGACCCAGAATCGCCTCGGGCTCACGCACATCCGCCAGCACAAAACCGACATCAGCCGTGTTGGTCAGCTTCGCCCCGGCGTGGGTCGCCACGATCGGGTCATTGTCGACGTACACCACCCGGACATCCGGGTCGATCTCCCGCGCCACCTCATGGGTGTTCGGCGACGTCGGAATGCCCGTACCGATGTCAATGATCTGCCGGACACCCATGCGCACCACCTCCGGCACCGCCCGCCGCAGAAAGGCACGGTTGGCGCGGGCCGAGGGACGCGCGTTGGGGGTCGCGGCGATGACGCACTCCGCGGCCTCCCGGTCGACCTCGTAGTTGTCCCAACCGCCCAGGTAGTAGTCGTACATCCGCGCAGGGTGCGCCCTGCTGGTGTCGATCTCCTCGACCGGAAAGCCCTGGTTTCCCCCGGACGCATCCTGCTCGCCCACGCCGTTTTCCCTTCACCCTCTGTTCGCCGCGCATGCCGTGCCGTGCGATCTGTCTGAAGTGCCTTGCGTACCACCGGATTCGGGGGCTCCCCGGGCCGGTGGGTCAGTCGCCCACGCCCGACCCCGCGAGCAGGAAGTCCGCTTCGCCGGCCTTCGCCCCCCGGATGAAGGTCTCCATCTCGTGACGCGTGTAGATCAGCGCGGGCCCTTCGGGATCGGTGCTCTGGCGCAGTGCCACCCGGCCGTCCATCAACCGCATGGCCTCGACGCAGCTTCCCCCGTTGCCGCCGCTCCACGGCTTGCGCCAGCCCTCCGTACCGAGATCGGTGGCGGGCATGCCGTTGTATATGTGTTCCAGATCCATGGTTCAGATCTCCTTACGAATGCCACCCAGGAGTGCCTTGGTGGTGTGTGCCGGCGCGGCCTGCGCGCACATCCGGTCCAGTGCCTCGAGAAAAGCCGAGACATCTTCGCGCTGGTCGAAGTACGAGGCGCCGATGAGGTTTTCGGCGTACGCGATGTCCGGAAGCTCCTCGATGGGAAACCGGAAGATATGGAACGGCCCGTACATCGCCGGGTGCGGCCCGCTGGCGAACGGCATGATTTGGAGCCGTACATTCGGCATGTCGCTGGCCTTGATGAGATGGGCGATCTGGGCACGCATGACATCCGGCCCACCGATGGGCCGGCGCAGCACGGTCTCGTCCATCACCACCCACAGCAGCGGCGCATTGTCCCGGTGCAGCAGGTTCTGACGCTGTCGGCGGACGACGACGGCGCGCTCGATCTCGCTCTCGGGAGCGTGCGGTTGCCCGGCACGCAGTACGGCTCGCGCATAGCCCTCGGTCTGCAACAGCCCCGGGACATAGTGTGGTTCATAGGCGCGGATGACGTTGGCCTCGCCCTCCAGGCTGACGAACGCGCTGAACCATTCGGGCAGGACATCGCGGAAGCGGTGCCACCAGCCGGGGCGGTTGGCCTCCCGGGCGAGCGCGAGGAAGCCCTCGACCTCCGTCTGGTCGACGACGCCATAGATCCGCAACAGCTTCTCGACGTATGGGATCTTCAGGCCGACCTCGGCCTTCTCCATCCGTCTGACCGTGGCATGTGTGACATCGAGCGCCCGGCCGGCGTCCTCGAAGGAGAGCCCGGCCCGCTCTCTCAGATCCGCCAGCCGCTTGCCGAGTACGACGCGCAGCACGGTCGGAGCCCCGGTCGGCCGTGCATCCCCCACTGTTCACCTCCTCCAACCGCCGTCATATGCCAGCAGTGTGCCATGCAGACCGTGAAGCCAACAGGCTGTCCAAAGCAGTTCTGTAAATTACAGACTGAAGCTTGCCACACATGAGTTACATCGCACATAGTTGCGGAGTGGTCCCCTCCCAAGACGCACCTTCACTGGGGCGCCGCGGCGGCCGCCTCGGCGGGCGCCCGCAGGACGCCTGCGCCTACTTCAACTTTCCGGCCCTCAACACCGCGGTGGCAGAGGCACGAAGACGAGTCCTCGCGCGACTCCGAGAATGGGGCATAGACGAAACAGCGTGCGATGACGCCCAATTGGTGGTGTCCGAACTCTTCACCAATGCCGTGCGTCATACGGACAGCGAAAAAGTCAGCTGCCAACTGTGGGTGAATGAGGCGCACTTGCGCATAGAGGTCGCGGATCAGGGGAGCACCCCGACGGAACCCAGGGCCCGGTGCAGCGGCGCCGACGAGGAGAGCGGGCGCGGACTGCTGCTGGTCGGCGCGCTCTCCCAGGCCTGGGGGGTCCGGCCGGACGACGCCGGCCGGGGCCGCGTCGTCTGGGCCGACCTGGTGCACGGACGGCTGGCCCACTGAACGCGGCCGCGCCGCACCCTCCCCCGGACACGGACAGGCCGGGGCTCCGGCCCGTCCGGCGGGCCGGAGCCCCGGAGGTACTACAGCGGCAGCAGGTCCGGGCGCTTGGGCTCCACGTGGTCGCCCGAGGACTCCCCGCGCAGTCGGCGCCCGATCCACGGCACCAGATGCTCGCGCGCCCAGTGGATGTTGTCGCGGCGCACCTCGGCGGGCGTCCGCTGGTCCTCGGCCGGCCATGGCTGGTCCGGGTCGGCCGGCACCTCCAGCCCCAGGACCTGGGCGGCGCGCAGCGCCACCCGGGTGTGCCCGTCGGCCGAGAGGTGCAGCCGGTCATCGCTCCAGGCCCGCCGGTCCTGGACCGAGCGCAGCGACCAGAGGTCGAGCACCGGGCAGCCGTGCCGGTCGGCGATGGCCCGTACATGTGCGGTGTAGGTCGCGATCTTGCCCCGCAGATGACGCAGCACCGGCACTCCGCGAGTGTCGAAGCCGGTGCACACCAGCACCGTGTCCACGGACGAGGTCAGCTCGGCCACGGCCGCTTCATACCGCTCGGCCACATCGTCCGGGTCGCTGCCCGGCCTCAGGATGTCATTGCCCCCCGCGCAGAACGTGACGAGATCCGGCCCGAGCTCCTTGGCCCGGGGAACCTGCTCCTCGACAATCTGGTCGAGGAGCCGCCCGCGGACGGCGAGGTTGGCGTACCGGAAGGTGTGCTCTTCCTGCTGATCGGCCAGGAGTACGGCCAGTCGGTCGGCCCAGCCGGTGAAGGTGCCGCCGGGACCTGGATCCCCGACGCCCTCGGTGAAGCTGTCCCCGACGGCTGCGTACGACCCGATCGCGCTCTTGCTGAATGATTTCGAATCGTCTGCCACGCCACCGCATTTTTCCCTCTCGGGAGTGACCTACGCCACCGTAACCAGGGGTTGACGTGCCGTGATGTATCCCACCCCGGATTGACCGGCTGCGGCGGAATACGCCCGTAGGGGTGCCCGCTGGACCGGCGCGCCATAAAACCGGTGGCGTAAGGTCGTTCAGCCGCTGCGACGATCCGCGTCGGCAGCCGAACCCGAGGAGCGCCCGTGACGCAGACGCCGCATGTCCCCGCGACCGAGCCCGAACTGGCGGGAGTGCGCAACTTCCGCGATCTGGGCGGCCTGCCGGCCGCCGACGGGCGGCGGGTGCGGCCCGGCGCCCTGTTCCGCAGCGGTCACCTCGCCCATGCGACCGAGGAGGACGCGACGTTCCTGAATTCGCTGGGCCTGCACACGATTTTCGACTTCCGCAACGCCGCCGACATCGCACTGGAGGGCCCGGACATCGCCCTGACCGGGGTGCGGAACATCAACATCCCGCTGACCGACCCGGCCGACGGCAGCGAGTTCTGGCGCATGGTCAGAGACGGCAACCTGGACCAGCTGCGGATGGAGCTGGGCGGCGGCCGGGCGGCGGGCCGGATGTCCGAGACCTACCGGATCCTGATCACCACCCGCACCGCCGAGCACAGCCGGGTCCTGCACACCCTGGCCGAGGACGGCGTGCCCGCGCTGCTGCACTGTGCCGCCGGCAAGGACCGGGCGGGGCTGTCGATCGCGATCACCCTGCTCGCCCTCGGGGTGCCGGCCGAGGCCGTCGAGGCCGACTACCTGGAGTCCAACGCCCCGCACCGCCGTTACCGGGTGCGGCGCGGAGACGGCACCGACGGCTCGGCCTCGCCCGAGGTCATGGAGCTGCTGTCGCCGCTCTTCGAGGCCCGCGCCGAGTATCTCGCCGCCGCCTTCACGGCCATCGGGGAGACCTGGGGGACCACCGAGCGCTACCTCACGGAGGGGCTCTCGCTCACCCCGCCGGCCCGTGAACGGCTGCGGGAACGGCTCCTCACCGACTGATGCGGACCGGCCCCGCTCCCCCGGTGTCCGCCGGGGGAGTCCAAGGACCCGGTCAGCGGTTCGCCACCGCCTGTTTGACCAGCGTCCGCCCGAAGTCCCACATCAACGAGCCCCCGCCGTGCGCATCGTCCATCACGGCCGTGAAGGCGTCCACAAAGCGGTCGACCTCCCGCTCCCTGATGATCAACGGTGGAATCAGCTTGATGACCTCCAGATGGTCACCGGAGACCTGGGTGAGAATCCGGTGCCGCTGCAGCAGCGGCACCACGACCATCTGCGCGAACAGCCCCTTGCGCGCCGCCTGCAGCATCGTCCACCGGCCGCGCAGGCCGAGCGACTTGGGCTTGCCGAACTCAATGCCGATCATCAGGCCGCGACCGCGCACCTCGTGCAGCAGCTCGTACTTGTCGACCAGCGCCGCGAGCCTGCTCCGCAGCAGCTCGCCGGTCTCCCGGGCATTGGCGACCACCCGCTCGTCCTCCAGCACGGAGAGCACCGCGAGGCCCGCCGCCATGGCCTGGGCATTGGAGCCGAAGCTCGCCGAGTGGACCAGCACCCGGTCCATGGAGGAGTAGACCTTCTTGAAGATCCACTCCTTGCCGAGGGTCGCCCCGACGGGCACATAGCCACCGGACAGCGCCTTGGCCACACACACCAGATCGGGCTCGACCCCGGCCTCGTGCTGATAGGCGAAGAACTCCCCGGTGCGCCCGACCCCGGTCTGCACCTCGTCCGCGATGAGCAGCGCCTTGTGCCGGTGCAGCAGCTCCTGCGCCGCGTGCAGGAAGCCGGGCGGCGCCTCGTGGACGCCCTTGCCCTGGATCGGCTCGACCACAAAGGCCGCCACATCGCCGCGCTTCAACTCCCGCTCCAGCGCGGCGAGATCGCCGAGCGGGATCGCCGTGTCCGGCAGCAGCGGGGCGAATCCATCGCGGAAGCCGTCCTCGCCGTTGACCGACAGCGACCCGGTGGTCAGCCCGTGGAAGGCGTGCGAGCAGTACAGGACGCGCGGTCTGCCGGTGGCGTACCGGGCGAACTTCAGCGCGGTCTCCACCGCCTCGGTACCGCTGTTCCCGAAGAACACCCGGTCCAGATGCGGCGCGTACGACAGCAGCTTCTCGGCGAGGAGGCCGGGCAGCGGCTGGCAGTCGAAGCGGGTGAGGTCGGCGAGCGAGGCGTCCAGGACGTCGTGCAGGGCCTTGCGGACGACCGGATGGTGGCGGCCGACGCCCATCACCCCGAAGCCCGCGAGCATATCGAGGTAGTCCTGCCCGTCGGCGTCCCAGAAGTAGGCCCCTTCGGCCCGCTCATAGACCTTGTCGAAGCCGATGGTGTGCAGCATGCGCGGCAGTTGGTGATTGAGATACCGGGCATGCAGCTCATAGCGTTCGCCACCGCGCTCGGCGAGCAGCCGGGCGAGGTCGAAGCCCTCGGTGCCATCAGCGGTCATGCGTTCTCCTTCTGGGCCCGGGCGACGGGGTTCTCCCGGGCCGCCCCGGCCTCCGTACGGGCCAGCACCGCGCTGATCCGGCCGGCGATCTCGGCGGGGGTGAGCCCCAGATCCGCCAGCACCTCGGCGCGCTTGGCATGGGCCAGGAATTGTTCGGGGATCCCGAAGGCCTCCACCGGCAGGTCGGTCCCCGCATCGCGCAGCGCCTGGGCCACGGCCCAGCCCACGCCGCCGGTACGGCTGCTGTCCTCCACCACTGCGACCATCCGGTGCCGCCCGGCGAGCCCGGGAAGCGCCGGGTCGACCGGCTTGACCCAGCGCGGGTCGACGACGGTGCAGCCGGTGCCGCGCGCGGCGAGCAGATCGGCGGCCGCCAGCGCCACCGGTGCCATGGTGCCGACCGCGACCAGCAGCACATCCTTGGCGGGGGCCTCGCCGAGTACGTCCATTCCGCCGATCCGGCCGACCGCCGGGATGTCCTCGCCCACCTTCTCCTTGGGGAACCGTACGACCGTCGGGGCGTCCGTCACCTCCACGGCCTCGCGCAGCTGCGCCCGCAGCTGCCCGGCGTCGCGCGGGGCGGCGATCCGCAGGCCGGGTACCACCTGGAGGATCGACAGGTCCCACATGCCGTTGTGGCTGGGCCCGTCGGTACCGGTGACCCCGGCCCGGTCGAGGACGAAGGTGACGCCGCACCGGTGCAGGGCGACATCCATCAGCACCTGGTCGAAGGCCCGGTTGAGGAAGGTGGCGTACACCGCGAAGACCGGGTGCAGCCCGCCGGTCGCCAGCCCGGCCGCCGAGGTCGCCGCATGCTGCTCGGCGATCCCCACGTCCCAGACCCGGTCGGGGAACGCCTCCGCGAACTTGGTGAGGCCCACGGGGTGCAGCATCGCCGCCGTGATGGCCACCACATCCGGCCGCTCCGCCCCGATCCTGACCAGCTCGTCGCCGAACACCGACGTCCAGGACTTCCCGGTGGCGGGCGCCAGCGGCTCGCCGGTCAGCGGGTTGGTGACCCCGACGGTGTGGAAACGGTCCGCCTCGTCCTCCAGGGCGGGGCGGTAGCCGCGGCCCTTCTCCGTCCGGCAGTGGACGAGCACCGGGCCGTGGAAGCGTTTGGCCCGGCGCAGCGCCGACTCCACGGCGGCGATGTCATGCCCGTCTATCGGTCCCAGGTACTTCAGCCCCAGGTCCTCGAACATGCCCTGGGGTGCGAAGGCGTCCTTGAAGCCCTTCTTGGCGCCGTGCAGCGACTCATACAGCGGCTTGCCGACCAGCGGCATGCGCTGGACGACCTCCTTGCCGCGGGCGAGGAAGCGTTCGTAGCCGTCGGTGGTGCGGAGCGTGGCGAGGTGGTTGGCGAGGCCGCCGATGGTGGGGGCGTAGGAGCGTTCATTGTCATTGACGACGATGATCAGCTGACGGTCCTTGGCGGCGGCGATGTTGTTGAGCGCCTCCCAGGCCATGCCACCGGTGAGGGCGCCGTCACCGA
>NZ_JBDJPF010000090.1:0-18251 GCF_054957865.1 Streptomyces xingningensis | reverse complement strand
TTTCGCTCAGCTGGTGCGCGACCCGCCGGGCCGGCTGGGTGGGGCTGGGTAACCCTGGGCCCCGGGGGTCACTGGGTAAGGCAATTAATTAAACCAGGGGGGCGGCCCGGGGGTTGGGGGGGGGGCGTTGGGGCCGGTGCCCCAGGGCTTGGGTGAGGCCCGGGGGCGGTTTTCTAAAAAACACGAGGCCACCCCCACTAGGGGGGGGGGGGGGACCGCGGCCCCGCCCCGCCCTCTCTCATGTCCCTTTCTCAACTCACATACGCACCTGGACCGCTCCGGAGAACCGGTCGTGCAGCCCGCGCGTGTCGCGGTCCCAGATCACCGCGGGGATGACGATCACCAGAAGCACGCTGCGCAGCACCACCCGCGGCAGCGTCAGCCGCCCGCCGCCCACGCCGATGACGCGCAGGCCGAGCAGCCGCTTGCCGGGTGTGCAGCCGACCGTTCCCACGGTGAGCACACTGAGCACCAGGAAGATCAACAGGGCCCAGTTGCCCGCCCGTTGCGGGTTGCCGTGCGCGAAGAGCCCGTAGGCGATGAGCGTGCACAGCGCCCAGTCGATGAAGAGGGCCCCGATGCGCCGGCCGAGCGGGGCGATCGAGCCCGGCCCGCTCTCCGGCAGCCCCAGGCCCTGCCCCCGGTAGCCGAAGTCGACGCCCATCTGCTCCGCGGCCGCGCGGGGGCCGGAGAGCCACGAGCCGATTGCTTGCCTTTTGTCCACCCGTCCACGGTACTGCGACCGCATACGGTCGCCGCGGTCCGGGTCCGGTGACCGCTGACCCGATCATGCTTCGGCCGCGCGCCGGTTAACCTCGGCGAAACAAATGGGTCATGCTTGGGAAATCCGGTCTCTCTAGGGTCGGCCAACAGCACCACCGAAGCAATCCCCGGCCGCCGGCGGCCGGGCCTAGGAGGGTTGGATGTTCCAGAACGCCGATGACGCCAAGAAGTTCATCGCGGACAAGGACGTCAAGTTCGTCGACGTCCGTTTCTGCGATCTGCCGGGCGTGATGCAGCACTTCACGGTTCCGGCTGCGGCGTTCGACCCGACCGAGGAGCTGGCCTTCGACGGCTCGTCGATCCGCGGGTTCCAGGCCATCCACGAATCCGACATGGCGCTGCGCGCGGACCTCTCCACCGCCCGGGTGGACCCCTTCCGCAAGGACAAGACCCTCAACATCAACTTCTTTATCCACGACCCGATCACCGGCGAGCAGTACAGCCGTGACCCGCGGAACGTGGCGAAGAAGGCCGAGACCTACCTCGCCTCCACCGGCATCGCCGACACCGCCTACTTCGGCCCGGAGGCCGAGTTCTACGTCTTCGACAGCGTCCGCTTCGAGACCACCGCCAACCGCTCGCTCTACGAGATCGACTCCGAGGCCGGCGCCTGGAACACCGGCGCCCGCGAGGACAACCGCGGCTACAAGGTCCGTTACAAGGGCGGCTACTTCCCCGCCCCGCCGGTCGACCACTTCGCCGACCTGCGCGCCGAGATCTCCCTTGAGCTGGAGGCCTCCGGCCTCAAGGTCGAGCGCCAGCACCACGAGGTCGGCACCGCCGGCCAGGCGGAGATCAACTACAAGTTCAACACCCTCCTCGCCGCCGCCGACGACCTGATGCTCTTCAAGTACATCGTGAAGAACGTCGCCTGGCGCAACGGCAAGACCGCCACCTTCATGCCCAAGCCCATCTTCGGCGACAACGGCTCCGGCATGCACGTCCACCAGTCCCTGTGGAACGGCGGCGAGCCCCTCTTCTACGACGAGCAGGGCTATGCGGGCCTCTCCGACACCGCCCGCTACTACATCGGCGGCATCCTCAAGCACGCCCCCTCGCTCCTCGCCTTCACCAACCCCACGGTGAACTCCTACCACCGCCTGGTCCCCGGCTTCGAGGCCCCGGTCAACCTGGTCTACTCCCAGCGCAACCGCTCCGCCGCCATGCGCATCCCGATCACCGGCGCCAACCCCAAGGCCAAGCGAGTCGAGTTCCGCGCCCCGGACCCGTCCTCCAACCCCTACCTCGCCTTCTCGGCCCTCCTCCTGGCCGGCCTCGACGGCGTCAAGAACAAGATCGAGCCCGCCGAGCCGATCGACAAGGACCTCTACGAGCTCGCCCCCGACGAGCACGCCGGCGTCCCCCAGGTCCCGACCTCCCTCCCGGCGGTCCTCGAGGCCCTCGAGGCCGACAACGACTACCTCCAGGCAGGCGGCGTCTTCACGTCCGACCTGATCGAGACCTGGATCGACTACAAGCGCACCAACGAGATCGCCCCCATGCAACTGCGGCCCCACCCGCACGAGTTCGAGCTGTATTTCGACATCTAAAGGCGATGGCCGGGTGACCCCGTTTCCACCCTCGTGTGCACCCGGCGTGCACCGGGGGCGGAAACAACTGACAGGCCATCAGAGTCATGGAACACGGTGTAGGGCTGAGCCCCGTCTCTGTCCTTTGGACAGTGGCGGGGCTCAGCCGTTGTCGAGCTGTGCCTGGCAGACCAAGCGCAGTCGTCGGGCCAATGCCTGCCAACCTACGTTCATGAACGCCCACAGTGCGCTCAGCTCCCGGCCGAAAGACCAGATGCCCTCTGTTGGTGTGCGGTAAGCGACCACGCTGATGCCTTGGGCCTGGAAGGGCTTGTCGTCCAGGTATGCCATGCCGCCGGTACCGCACAAGTAAGTGCTGGCCGAGACCGCAGCGGTGAGATCGGCAAGCCGCTGTGAGCGGTCCTGCCGGGCTGGCAGGTCGCTGCTGCGGACGACGCGGCCTGACCAGCCCAATGAACGGAGAAGCGCCAGAGCCGATGCCTCGGCAATGGCTGCGGTTCGGTCCGTGGTGGTGAACAGGTCGAGGACGGGTTCCAGGGACTCTCGAAGTACGGGCCAGTGCGGGCTGGTCCCGTAGTACTGCCGGAGCGTGCGGGCGGTCCGCACCCGGGACCGTGCCGGTTCAACGAGCACTGCCTCGCGGATGGTTGTCCGTCGGCCGCGAGGCAAGTGGGTGGGAAGGGTGAGCCATTGGCGGCGCAGGGGATCGTCCATGGCCGCCAAGCAGGCTCGGTGCTGGTAGTCGCGGCGGGCGAACTGGACGTCGTTGAGGACGATCCAGCAGTCCGCCGCGAACAGCTTAGCCAGGGTCGTCAGCCGGGGGAAGAAGTTGGGCTGGTGGACGGCACACAGCCCACCTGGTGGTCGGTCAGATCTTGAGGAGGCGGCTGTCGAAGCCGTCTTCGAGGAGGGATCGGTAGGCGGCATGTACGTCCTCCGGGACGTCCTGCTCGATGGCGAAGCCGAGCTTCGGGTACTCGATCACCCGTTGGAGATCGCCGACGAGTTGGTGCACAACGAGTTGTTCGTCGCCGATGGTCTTGAGGTAGTCATCGAACTCCAGCGGCGCCGAGGCGCAGATCACCTCTGCCTCGGGCCAGACCTTGCGGGCGGTGGCGAAGGCACGCCGCTCCATATAAGGCATGGACACCAGTAGCACGGTCTTCACTGCGATCCCGGCCGCGGCCAAGACGTCGCGGGAAAAGGTGATGTTCTGGCCGGTGTTGCGCGCGTTGGGCTCCAACAGAGCAGCTTCGGAGGGCACTCCGAGGGCGAGTGCGTGCTCGCGGAAGTGGACGGCCTCGCCGCGGGGGAAACGGCCCGGATGGGTGGGGTTGGGGCCACCAGAGAAAACGAGGGTGGGGAAGAGACCAGCTCGGTACAGCTCGGCGCAGAATGCGGGGACGCCCAGGTCGTGGCTGCCCAGGCCGATCGCGGCGTCCGCCGGGCGGAGCTCATGGCCCATCTGGTGGTAGTCCCAGATCAGCCGGGCCCGCTGGCGCTGGTAGTCGGTGATGCCCCGCTGCATGTCCGTCGTCACTGGCGTCTCTCCCTGGTCACCGCCACCGGGAGCTGTCCGCCCCCGCGGCCTTCCGGATCCTCTCGATACTGGCCAGCTGATGGCTCATGCCATAGTGCACGGCCAGCTTCGCGGCCTGATCGAGGGCCGTCAGGCCATCATCCCGGGTAGCGGGGTCGGACAGCAGGATATGTCCGTGGGCGGTGTCCAGGCGCACCTGCTGCATCGGTGAGTCGGTGGCTTGGGTACTGCGGGCGATGCCGATGAAATGCAGCGCTTTGTTCAGGTCACCGGCACCCCGGTGGGCGAGGGCAAGCTTCTGATGGGCGACGGACCAGTCGTCAGGCTCACCGAGGTCCTCGAAGTCGCGGGTCGCGGCGAGCATGATGCGGGCCGCGTAGTCGTGCTCGCCTTCCTTACTCAAGGCGGTCCCCACCCACAGGCGGGCTCGTGCGCGGTCGCGGCGTGCGAGCCGGTCGTCGACGGCCAGGTGTTCGTACTCGCGGGCGGCGATCTCCAGGCGGCCGGACATTTCCGCCACAACTGCCAGGGAGAGGTCGAGTTGAGCGATGCGGCGGGGGATGTCGAGCTGGCTGAAGATCGATCGGGCTCCGGCATACGCATGCTGAGCTGAGAGCGGCCCCACCACCGTCCCCTGGTCGCGCTTGAGGTCCCCCGACAAAGTGGTGGAGCGGGCGAGAAGATACAGACCCTTGTCGTCCAGCTCCGGCGGTCGGAAGCGGGTCAGCCACCGACCCAGCAGGTTGTCGGCGAATGCGAAGTTCTGGCGGCTTAAGGAGACGACGACCCGGTCCAGGTCGTCGGTCCACGATTCGTACTCCCAGGCCCTGGGGCCTGCCGAGGTGACGCGGCGGGTGGTCGCGGGCGGCCCGCTGGCCTCGGAGAGAAACGTCTCGAATCGCAGACGCACCGCCGCGTCCGCGCGAGCGAGCGCGGTGTCCAAGATCGCCTGAGTATCCGGGCGGGGCTCCGTCGCAGCCAGGTATTTCTCCCACTTGGAGACGGTCCGCACGGCGACGCCGAGGTGCTGAGCGAAGACGCGGACGCTCATCCGCAGGGCGAGACGTAGGGCCCGGGCTTCCAGGCCGGTCCAGTGATGCACGGTCGCCACGCGTCGCTCCCTTCCGAGAGCTCATGCAAGCACGGCACACGCATGCGGGGGGACGGAAGTGCAACGCAAGTGCAACACCGCGTCATTTCGTCGCCGGCCATTAGGGAGGACGCTTCAACTCGCAGGCCACAGTCCCTCTTTAGCCGGATGCGGCCCGCCGGCTTCTTCTCCCTCTGAGCTCTTGGACGGTCACCCTCCATGGAACCCCTTACTGAGCACCGTCGTGTCAGTGGCCCGGTCGTCTACGGCTTCCTGCGGCTGGTCAGTGTCCCGTCGGCCCGTCAGGAGGCACTGGAACGGTCGCTGGCCGAGTACTGCCGTCAGCACGAGCTGACCTTGTCCGGGCTGTTCATCGAACGCGTCACCACGGTCGACTCGGCAGCGTTCACCGGGCTGATGGACGCGCTGGTTGCGCCAGGCACCTACGGAGTCGTGCTGCCCTCTGTCTCCCACCTGGGCCCCAGGACCATAGCCGCGGTGAGGGGCAACCGCATCGCGGCGACCGGGACTCGACTGCTGCTGGTCCGCAAGGACACCCCGGGCCCGACCCGCCGCAGGCGCCTCGACCCGGGCGGCTCCCAGGCCCGGCAGCACGGTCACGGAACCGAACCAGCGTTGGAGGCCGAGTCATGAACCCCGGCATGCCCACAGCCGACCAGCGATTCTTCGCCTCGGTGCCGGCCTCCGTCGGCCTGGCCCGCGACTTCTCCGACAAGTCCCTCCTGGCCTGGGGCCTGGATGCCCTCGCCGACGACGTCCGGCTGTGTGTCTCCGAGCTCGTGACCAACGCCGTCGTCCACGGCACAAGCCACGGCTTCCTGGTCCGGCTGATGACCGATGGCAGCTATCTCCACCTGGAAGTCCACGACGAGCACCCCCGTCGGCCCGAAGTCCGGCTCCCGACCCACGAGGTCACCTCTGGTCGGGGCCTGCACCTGGTCGCCGCCCTCTCAGTCGGCTGGGGCGTCGAGCCCCGCTCCCCCTCCGGAAAGATCGTCTGGACGCGGTTTCCCATCGCGTCCGCCTCGGAGGAGATGCCGTGCTGACCCGCACCCTGGCACCCGCGCCGCCCATGCACGACCCCACACTCAACCAAGAGGGAACTGCCATGGAACCCTTCGAGCGCGCCCGGCTGAACGCCTACTTCACCAAAATCGCAACCCAATTCACCCCTACCGAGCAGATCACCTCGTTCCTGGTCACCCACCTGCTCGCCGAACGGCCCGGCTTCGTTCGCGCGGTCGCCGCAATGACCCGGCTGCGGGCGGTGCTGCCCAAGCCGAAGTCAATCCACCTCGCCGCCCGACGCGAGGTCGAACAGTCCGTCCCCTGCGACGCGCTCTCCCGCGAGCTGTTCACCGACCCCGACACCGCCCTGGATTATCTCGAGTCCCGGGCAGCCGGTGAGCCGGTGATGCTGCTGGACGTCGGCGGCTACTTCGCCCCTGCTCTGACCGACCTGCATAGCCGCTTCACCGGTCAGATCCTCGGCGTCATCGAGGACACCGAGAACGGCCACCGTCGTTACGTGGAACTCGACAAGCTGCCATGCCCGGTTGTCTCGGTCGCTCGCTCGCCGCTGAAGGACCCCGAGGACTTCCTGGTCGGCCAGTCCGTCGTCTTCTCCACCGAGGCCGTCATGCGGGACCGCGGCGACATCCTCCACGGCCGCCCGGCCCTGGTCATCGGCTTCGGCAAACTCGGCTCCTCCATCGCCAGGCTCCTGCACGCCAAAGGCGTCCAGGTCACCGTCTGCGACGTCGATCCCGTCCGCCGCACGCACGCACTCTCCCAGGGCTTCGCCGTCGCCCGCGACCGCGAGGCCACCCTCGCCTCGGCTGGCTTGGTGCTCTGCGCGACCGGCGCCTGCTCCCTCGCAGGTGAGGACTTCGCGCACCTGCGCAACGGCGCCTACGTCGCCACCGTCACCTCACGGGAGGATGAACTGGAGCTGGACGCACTGCCGGACGTCTACACCTGCACGACGGTCGGCAAGCACGTCACCCGCTACCAGACCACGGGCCACTACTTCTACCTTGCCAACGGCGGCAACGCCGTCAACTTCCTGCACGGCGCGAGCGTCGGACCTTTCATCTTCCTGGTCCAGGCCGAGATCCTGGCGGCGATCAGGATGCTCACCCGTGCTGAACTGGCCCCCGGCCTCCACGAGGTCAGTACGGACGACCGAGCCGCGATCGCGACGACCTGGCTCTCCTACTTCAATAGGTGATCGACATGGCCATCACGGCAGACCACATCCGCACCACCATCCAGGCCTACCTAGACGAGTACCCCGGCGAGAAACCCGCCCTCGCGCCTGTACTCGGACTCTTGGACGACAGGGCCGACTTGGCCAGTCGCAAGGAATTCCGCGGTCACGCCACCGCTGGCGCTATCCTCGCCGGGCCGGACGGACGCATCCTGCACATCCGCCACTTGGCGCTGGACAAGTGGCTCCTGCCCGGCGGCCACCTCGAACCGCAGGACGACACCCTCCGCGAGGCGGCACTACGCGAGCTCACCGAGGAGACCGGCATCCCAGCCGAGGCCATCACCACCGCTGCGGGTCGGCCCGTTCACGTCGACGTTCACCCCATCCCGGCAAACGATGCCAAGGGCGAACCCGACCACCAGCACATCGACTTTCGGTTCTTCTTCCGCACCACCGCCAACGTTCACCAGCTCCAGACCGAAGAGGTCACCGACGCCGCTTGGAGGGAACCGGAGACCATCACTGACGAGCGCCTACGCCGACGGATTTCTGCAGCCGTCCGCTGATCCTGCGGGTGCGGCTCTTGCCGCGCCGCCGCCCGCGGCGCGGCAAGAGCCAACCCGGGTCAGGGGCTCAGCACTTGCCCCCGTTGACGCCGTCGATGCGGCCGCCGAAGTCGTCCTTGTAGGTGCGGCGCCAGTCGCCGTTGTGCACCTGGCGCGTCTCTTTCGGCTCCCAGTTGATGAAGCAGGCGTCGGTACTCGCCACAAAGGAGCCCACATTGTCGTGGAGCCCCGCCGGCATGTCGTGGTAGCCGCTGTTGGCCGTCCACTCCCAACTGGTGCCGTGGTAGTCGGCTCCGCTCCAGAAGCAGACCGAGCCACTGGGACAGGAGGGCGGCCCGGCGGCCGGGGCCGCAACCGCGCTGGTGGCCGGCATCAGGAAGGCGGTCAGCGACAGAGCCGCGACGACGAACCGGGTGCGCGGTGTGACCCGGATTCCCCCAGCGGCGGCACGGATGGCGGAGAGCTTTCTCATGGTGCGTCCTTTCTCAGAGGGCGTCAGGAGAGAGATGCCGGCGGCGCTTCGTCACCGACAGCAGCATTCAGTCACACCCTCGGTGAGATCGGCGACGGTTTCGGCCCTCGCCAAAGAACCGGCCTGGCGGCTATGGCGGGCAACCGTCACAGCGACGGCAGGACGGCCTCCACGGCGGCGGTGACCTCGGGGGCGTCGGGTTCGGTACGGGGGCCGAAGCGGGCGGCGACGGTGCCGTCGGGGGCAACGAGGAACTTCTCGAAGTTCCAGCGGATGTCGCCGGTGTGCCCCTCGGCGTCCGGCGTGCCGACCAGCCCGGTGTACAGCGGGTGCCGGTGTTCGCCGTTGACGTCGGTCTTCTCGGTCATGGGGAAGGTGACGCCATAGGTGGCCGAGCAGAAGGCGGCGATCTCCTCGGCGGTGCCGGGCTCCTGACCCATGAACTGGTTGCAGGGCACGCCCAGCACGGTGAAGCCGCGCGGGGCGTAGTCCTCGTGAAGCTTTTCCAGGGCCGCGTACTGCGGGGTCAGCCCGCACCGGGAGGCGACATTGACGACCAGGACGGCCTTGCCGCGGTACTGCGCGAGGTTCGCCTGGCCACCCTTGAGGGCGCCGATCTCGACATCGTGGAAGGAGTAGGGGGACATGCTTGCTCCTTTGCGCTCCTTGCTTGCCGTGTGGTCGGGCCAACCTATCCACCGGACGCCGCCTGTTCACCTCCGCCCCACCCTCAGGGTGGTCGAGGACCGGCCCGGCATGCTCGCCGGAGCCGGGCTCGGGCCCATCCCCGCCGGGTCGCGTGCCTTCCTCGCCGAACTGCCGTCACCGCCCGGCCTGCTGCCCGGCCCGGGCCTGCTCGGGGTGCGGGTGGCGGTTGATGAGCATCACGCCCGCGATGCCCAGTACGCCCCCGACGAGGGCGAGTGGTGGCGGCACCTCCCCCAGCCACCCGAAGGCGACGACGAGCGCCACCGGCGGCACCAGGTACAGGGCCGCGGTCGACGAGGCCACGGACAGCCTGGCCACCGCGTAACCCCAGGCGACGAAGCCGATGGCCGAGGGGAACACCCCGAGGAACACCGTGGCCGCCATGGCCGCGGGCGGCGCGGTCGCGAAACCGTGCACCAGAGCGGGCAGGAGGGGCAGCAGGAAGAGGGTCCCCGTCCACATCGCGTAGCAGGCGACCTCCAGCCCGGCGTAGCGGGCGAGCAGGGGCTTGGACGCGCAGTGGTAGACGCCCTGGACGACGGCGGCGGCGAGGACGACCCACGCCGCGGTGGTGTATCGCGCCTGGCCTCCGGCGACCGCGATCACTGCCGCCCCGCTGATCGCCACCGCGCTCCCGGCGACCCGGAGCCACGTCAGCCGCTCGCCGAGGAAGGCCGCCGCGAGCAGCATGCTGAACACCGGGGCGACGGCGATCAGCAGGCTCGCGGTGCCCGCGGGCACATGGAGTTCACCCCAGTTGAGCAGGAGCTGGTAGGCGGACATGCCGGTCGCTCCGCAGAGCGCGATCATCGGCAGGTCGCGCGGGCGTGGCCGGCGTACGCCGAGCAGGGGCGCGGCGATCGCCAGGGCGGTGGAGGCGACCGCCAGGCGGGCCAGCGAGAGCCCGGCGACGCCATAGCCGTCCAGGCCGACGCGAATGGCGGGGAAGGCCGAAGCCCAGGTGAGGACGGTGAGGGCCAGGGCCCAGACGGCTTTCGGTGGCTTCACACCTGCGGCATCGGCAGCCGGGGGGAAGGAATCAAGAGACGACGGCTGAAACCGGCCCAACAGGTGAACTTTCCTGGTGCCGAGCGCACTGAGGGTCCCCTAGCCTTGGGTGAGGCAGCTCATCCGAGCGGTGCCTGTGTTGCCACCCGGACAAGCACCCGGACAAGCCCCGGACAAGTGAGGCAGAGCGCTTCCCCATGACTGACTCCGGTTCGATGAAGATCCTGATCTACGCGTTCAACTACGCGGAGCGCATGCTGGAGGAGGTGCCCTACCTCCGGTACTCGGCCGAGCGGAGTCTGTGTTTCCTCCCGGAACTCCGCGACCCCGGAGTGCGGATCGTCGCCATCACCTCGGCGCCCGTCGATCCGTACACGCTCGAGTACCACTTCCGGGATCTCTTCGGGTTTACGAACCACGAGGTCGAAAGCGCGCGTGAGCGGCTGACCCTCCTCACCCCGCGGTCCCACGAACCCGGTTCGCTGGACTCACTGGTCGTCGGCGACGACCGGCTCATGGAGGTCTTGCGGCGCACCGCCAAGGAGGGCCCGCCGGCGACCATCGTCAACTTCATCGCGTCCCGGGCCCTCGATGAGCTCGCCCGGGAGATCCATGCGGAGGTGGAGGAGGGCGATCACCCCTTCGGCGCCCGCTGGGGGAGCAAGGCGGGCGGCAAGGAGCTCCTGCTGCGGGCCGGGGTGGCCGTGCCGGGAGGGTCGGCCGAGGTCCTGCGCAGCGAGGCGGCGTTGGTGCAGGCGATCGAAAGGGTGGCCTCGGGTCCGCGTCCGTACCGGCGGGTCCTGGTGAAGCTGAACGGGAGCGCATGGGCGGCCTCCATCGGCAATGTGCTGATCGACTGTGAGCGGCTGCGCCGCACCGGGGACCTGCTGGGGTCGGCGGAGGTGATCCGGCTGCGCCCGGACGACTTCCGCAGGGAGCTCGCCGGCGACGGGGCGATCGTGGAGGAGTATCTCGACGGGGTGGCCTCCTCGCCGAGCGGGCTCGGCCACATCGGCGCCGATGGTGCGGTCAGCGTGATCGCCACTCATGACCAGGTGCTCTCCCAGGGGCAGTACTGGGGGTGCCGCTTCCCGGCGGACGAGCGGTGGCGGCCCGTCATCGCCGACGCGGTCGGGCGTACCGGCGCGGTGCTGGCCGGCCTTGGCCACCGGGGCACGTTCGGTGTCGACTTCGTGGCCACCGAGGGAGGCGCGGAGGAGAGCCGGCTGCTCGCGGTGGAGATCAACCTGCGCAAGGTCGGCCCCAGCCATGTGGTCCGGTATGCCGAAGGCATCCTCGGCCGGCCGGTGGGCGAGGACGGGCTGCTGCGGCGCCGCGACGGGCAGCCGGTGTGCTACGTGCACGGGCGACTGCACGACCCGTCGGCTCTTGAGCACCTCGACCCGGAGTCCGCCGTGGAGAGACTGCGTGCGGAGGGGCTGCTCTACCGGCATGACACGGCGGAGGGCGTAGCACTGCATGTGCTCGGGGCCCTGAGCGCCTGCGGCTTTGTGGAGTTGACGTCCCTGGCGCCGTCCTTCGAGGCCGCCGAGGCCAACTACGCGGCGGCCGAGGCCGCACTTCGCCGCTAAGCGCCCAGGTCCCCCTGCCGGAAGGCCCGTTGGAAGGTCTCCACGATCCGCGCCGGATCCTCCGTCCCGACGGAGATCCTCAGCATGTCCCGGTGCAGTCCCCGGGCTCGCAGTGCGGCCCGGCCCTCGGGGGTGGACAGCAGGTCGAAGTGGGCGATGAAGACCTGCGGGGACGCCATGGTGAAGTCCGCCCCGAAACTGGGCCCCTTGGCCACCTCGAGGTGGTCGTAGACCAGTTCCAGGGGGACTCGCAGGTCGACCATCAGCAGGCCGCCCGGTGCGCCGGGGCATCGTTCGACCTTGCGGTAGTTGTCCGCGGACCGGGCCTCATAGGCCCAGTTGACGTGTCTGACGATGTTCTGGCGCTCGAGAAAGGCGGCGAGCGCCATCGTGTTGGCGTTCACCCGCTCGATCCGGCGCCCGTAGTCGTGAATCCGGGCGGCCACCCGCGCGGTGTCGCGGTGGTACGGCTCGTCGCCGTGCCGCCGCAGGCCGGTGCGCAGCTCCGCCGCGAACGGTGACGCGCCGTTGACCACGGACGCGCCCATCAGGACATCGGCCGATCCCGTCGCATACTTGGTGAGGCTCTCGCACACCACATCGGCGTAGGGGAGCACATCGACGTTGTGCGGGGTGGCGACCGTCGTGTCCAGCACCAGCGCGCAGCCGACGAGGTCGGCGATCTCCCGCAGCGCGTGGATGTCGGGGGTCTGGAGGAGCGGATTGCTGGGTACCTCGGCGATGATTCCGGCGAGCTCCCCGGCGTGTGCGCGGGCGACGCGGGCGATCTCCGCGAGGTCGAACGGGTCGGACACGGTGGTGTGTTCGACGTCGATGATGCGTTTTTCCAGCAGGCTCATGGTGTCGAAGAAGATCCAGCCGAGCTGGATCCAGTGCTGCCGGCCCTGGGTGCGCTGGATCTCGGACAGTGCCGCGATGGCCGCCGCGATGGTGTTCATGCCGCTGTTGTGCAGGGATACGTCCGCGGGGTCCCGGGCGCCGTATGCCTCGGCGAGGGCGGTCTTGACGGTTTCCCCGGGGGCGTGGTCCGACGCGGTTTCGGCCTGGCGTTCCTCGATCAGCCCGGCGGCCAGCAGGATGTCCTCCGCCTGGCGGGAGGACAGGTGGCAGCCCGTGTGCTGCACATAGGCGCGGACCCGTCCGGCCGCGGCCGGGTCGCCCGGGATCCGCACTCCATGCAGGCCGGCCGTCTCGAGGACGGCGCCCGGGGGGAGCCCGGCGTAGGCCGCGGCGGCGGCCGCGGCCCGTGCCGACCGGACCGGGAGGATGTCCGCGCCGCGTCCGGCGCCCTCCCGGGCCAGCAAATCCGCCACCCGCGCCACCTGTGGGTGCGTCCGGAATCGCGGGTAACCCCAGGGGATGCGCCGGAGGGTGGCCTCGTCACCCGACTCGAATCCGGCGGCCGTCCCGATGTCGGGGATCGAGACGGAGACCGAATGCAGGGAGCCGGGCACCGGCCGGCCGGCGGGGACCTGCCGCAGACTGACGTCCGCCCAGCGGTCCCCGCCGCGGTCGTCGCTCATCCTGCCAGGCCCACGAGTTGCTGCACGCCGTCCCAATAGGCCTCCACGAGCCCGAGGAGCTCAAAGGCGCCCTCCTCGAACTCCAGCCGGGTGGTGGCGGAGCCCACATAAGGGGCCATGGCGTTGAAGACGGAATTGCTGTGCCCGACCTCGACATCGATGTGCAGTTGCCAGAAGTGCCGCAGGCCGGCGTCGTAACCCTGGTTGCGCAGACCGTCGTTGATCTTTGACACCATGATCGAGGACATGGTTTCGTCGGCGTACAGCGCACCGAGCGCCTTGTGGATCGGCGACTCGGTGTACAGGCACCGGATGCCGTCGTTCAGGCGCCTGGTGACCCGGAGCGGCTCATAGTGTTCGAGGTGGTCCTGGTCGATCCCGATGCGGGCCAGGAAATCCGCGAAGAGCTTGGAATGGGTCTGCTTGCCGCCGACCTCGTCATACACATTGAGAATGATCTCCCGCAGGATCATCTCGTCCCTGGTCTTCATCGCCATCCCCGTGATGTAGAAGGGGAGATGGCGGAAGAAGTAGTAGCACTCGCTGTACAGCAGGCGTTCCTGCCGGGGGTCGAGTGCCGTGGTCCGGTAGGCGTTCAGGAACGGGTGCTCGACACCGCGATGACTCGCGATACGGGCGAGCATGCCGTCCAGGTACTCCTTGATCGACGGGTCTGCCACGGCGATTCTGCGCCGGATTCCCGCTTCGGCGTTGTCGAAGTGCTCCCACACTGGAGGGGGGGTGGATCCCGGGGCGTTCAGCTCGGTCATTCTCGTTTCCCTTGCCTGTTACGCGCACCTGTGGATTCTGGTGGATGGTGTGCTCAATCCCCGATGTCGGTCGCGGCCGAGACATTGGCGTCGTCCCACCAGCGGTCGTCGGTGTTGAGCTCCCGATGCAGATCGCGGGCACCGGCCCACGTCATGTTCAGGATGATGCGGGTCGTGTCCTCGCGCAGTGGAATGGTGCGGTGCAATGTGGTGTCGGTGCGCAGGAAGTACACGTCCCCGGAGGTGAAGTGGTAGGTGTTGATGGGGTTTTCGACAAGGTATCTGTTGATCTGCGGCGATGACTTGTCCCAGGCCGTGTGCGGGACGCATTGCAGCAGTCCGCCGACATCGATCGATGGCGCCACCAGCACCCAGATCAGTGCGTAGCTGAAGTCGCCCCAGTGCCAGCCGTGGGTGTCCCCGCGCTGTTCCTGGCGGGTGATCAGGAACTCCTCGTCGGCCTTCGGGCAGGGATGCAGCCGTTCCCCGGCCATTGCCTGGAGAGGCGCCATCAGTTCGGGGTGGGAATACAGTTCGGTGACCAGAGAACTGTTTTCCTTGATCGTCTCGCTGGGTACGACGGACATCGAGCGGCGGGTGAAGCCGGTCGTCGCGAGCCGGAGATCGCGTCGCTCGGCGAACTGACCCAGGAGGCGTTCCGCCTCATCGCGTATGAGCTTGCGGATGTGCGGTTCTATGAGTTCGGTCACCGTAACGATGCCGTATCGGTGCAAGTGCTGCGCAGCCCGGCGGAGTTGTTCCCCGTCCAGGTGTGCACAAACCTCTTTGAGTTCCGACCTGTTACTGCCCATGCAAATCTCCCGACGCTCGCGGACGCACGATCGGTAAGTGGCATTCAGAGGGGCCCGGCGGAAGGTACTCCAGCACAGTAGGCGCATTTCGAGGTGCGCATCAACCCCGCGTCCGGCCATGTGCGGGGGCCTTGGCCAGCCCCCATCTTGCCGGTGGCAAAGGCGAGTTCGCATACCTATCCGGCCTTCTTCCGCGGCCCGGACTTGGCCCTTACATGCATCCGCTCCCCCTGGCGCCCGAAGATGCTGAGGATCTCGACGGGGGCGTCGCCGGTGCTGCCGAACCAGTGGGGCAGCCGGGTGTCGAACTCGGCGGCCTCGCCCGGGCCCATGACCAGGTCGTGGTCGGCCAGGACCAGGCGCAGCCGCCCGGCCAGGACATAGAGCCACTCATAGCCCTCATGGGTGCAGGGGTCCGGGGTGCTCCGGGAGGCCGGGATGACCGATTTAAAGGTCTGCAGCGGGCCGGGCTGGCGGGTCAGCGGCAGCACGGTGGCGCCGTTGACGTGCTTGGGCGTGAGGCGGATGCGGGGGTCGCCGACCTCGGGGGCGCCGACCAGTTCGTCCAGGGGGACCTGGTGGGCCTGGGAGATGGGGAGCAGGAGTTCCAGGCTGGGGCGGCGCTGGCCGGACTCCAGGCGGGACAGGGTGCTCTTGGAAATGCCGGTGGCCTCGGAGAGTGCCGCCAGGGTCACTCCGCGTTGAGTGCGCAGGCACTTGAGGCGAGGGCCGACCTCGGCCAGGGCCTGGTTGATGGCAGATGAGGACTCCATACGGTCCATTGCACGCGCCCGTCCCGGAAACGGCAACAAAAATTGCCGCCGCCGAGCGGCGGTCGCATGGTGGCTGCCATGAGCGACATGAGTGATGCGAAGGGCAACGAGCCCAAGGACTCCGTGTATGACGTCGTGGTGATCGGCGGGGGCTCGGCCGGGCTGAACGCCGCGCTGCTGCTGGGCCGGTCCCGCCGCCGGGTCGCGGTGGTGGACGGCGGGCAGCCGCGCAATGCTCCGGCCGCGCACATGCAGGGCTTTCTGTCCCGGGACGGGATGCCCCCGGCGTCTCTGCTGTCCGTGGGCCGGGCCGAAGTGGCGGGCTACGGCGTGGACTTGATCACGGGCCAGGTCGACCAGATCGACCATGGCTTCTATGTGCGGCTGGCCGGCGGCGCGGTGCTGCGGGCCCGCCGGGTGGTGGTGGCCACCGGACTGCGCGACGAGCTGCCCGAGATCCCGGGGGTGCGCGAGCGGTGGGGCAAAGATCTGCTGCACTGCCCGTACTGCCACGGCTATGAGGTACGCGACCAGCCGCTGGGGGTGCTCGGCACCCATCCGGGCGCGGTGTACCACGCGCTGCTGATGCGGCAGTGGTCGGACGATGTCGTCTTCTTCCCGCACACCATGAACCTGACGGACGACGAACGCGAGCGGCTGACCGCGCGCGGCGTGCGCATCGCCGAGGGCGCCGTCAAGTGGCTGGTGGTGGCGGACGACCGGCTGCGCGGGGTCGAGCTGGACGAGGGCCGGGTGGTGCCCCGCACCGCAGTGTTCGTCTTCCCGCACATGGTGCCCCATGACTCCCTGCTGACCGGCCTGGGCTGCGAGAAGGACGACAAGGGCTGGGTGAAGACCGACGCCACCGGCCGGACCAGCGTGTTCGGGGTGTGGGCGGTGGGCAATGTCGCCGACCCGCGGGCCCAGGTGGTCACCGCAGCCGGCCAGGGCTCGGCCGCCGCGTTCGCCCTCAACCACGACCTGCTGGACGAGGAGATCGAGCGAGCCGTCGAAGAGCACCGCGCCAAGGCCGCCCCGTCCTCCGTTCGGTGAACCGCCAACCGTTCCTACGGACTGAGCAGGAGTGAGCCCGGTCAGCCGCACGCCCCGAACGGTCTTGGGCGCACTGGTTCCCCGGCGTACTCGACCCCGAGGCGGCGACACGCATCCTGTGCGTGGTCCGGTCCCGGGAGGCCGGTTCCCTACGCGACCTGGCCATATGGATACGGCCAGAGGCGACGGGGAGGCCCTGAACCATCGCTCCGGTGGAGCAGGGGCCCCGCACGCCGACACCGCACCCGGCGTCCCAGATCGCGCCGCCACGCTAACCCGGATGACCCAGGGCACCGCAAGCCCGGAAGCCGGCCATCACACCATCGAGCTAAGACGACCTCATATGCGCTCCTCGACGAGCAGTTGCCAACCCCCCTTCCCGCCCCAGGAGATACCGATCATGACCACCACCCCCGTGGACAGCATCACCGAAGAGACCTTCCCCGCCCGTGTGCTGCAGTCGGACAAGCCCGTCCTGGTCCAGTTCTGGGCCCCCTGGTGCGCGCCCTGCCGCATGATGACCCCGATCGTGGAACAGCTGGCCGCCGAGCATCCGGACGCCCTGGACGTGGTCAAGGTCAACGTCGACGAGGAGCAGACCCTGGCGATCGACCACGAGGTCTCCTCCATCCCCGCCTTCGTCGTCTACGCCGACGGCACCCGCCAGGACCAGTGGGTCGGCGCCGCTCCCAAGCCCGTACTGGAACGCGCCCTCGCCAAGTATTTCCACTGAACCCGCCATATCCCGCAACGGCCGGAACAGGAAGTGCCCCCCATGCACTCACACCACACCGAGGACATCGACTGGGATGCCCTGAGCACACAACTGGCACGTGAAGCCGAGCTGCGCACTCCCTCCCTCAAGGAGGTGGCGGGCTGGCTGCGGGATCTGCTGGGCGCCGACGACGGCCCGGACGCCACGGTCCGCCGCATCCTGGACGTCGGCTGTGGGCCGGGGGTGGCCAGCTGTCTGTTCGCCCGCTTCTTCCCGTCCGCCGAGGTCGTCGCCGTCGACCAGGATCCGGGCATGCTGACGCGGACCCGGATCCGCGCCGCCGAGCAGCGGCTGACCGGCCGGGTGGTCACCCAACAGGCCGAACTGCCGGACGAGTTCGACACGCTGAGCCCGGCGGAACTGATCTGGAGCAGCAATGCCGTCCACCATCTCGGCGACCAGCAGGCGGCGTTGAACGCCCTCGCCGCCACGCTGCGGCCCGGCGGACTGCTCGCCGTAGCAGAGCGCGGGCTGACCCTGCGCTTCCTGCCCCGCGACATCGGCATGGGCCGCCCGGGCCTCCAGGCCCGGCTGGACGCCGCCCTCGAGGACTGGTTCGACGAGATGCGCACCCAACTGCCCGGCACGGTACGGGTGGTCGAGGACTGGCCCGCCATGCTCGCCGGGGCCGGGCTCATCCCCACCGGATCGCGCACCTTCCTCACCGACCTCCCGACCCCGCTGGGAACAGCGGCCCGGGAGCTTCTGCACACCCGTCTGACCTGGCTGCGCGACCGGATCAGCGACCGGCTGGAGCATTGGGACCGCCTCACTCTGGAACGGCTGGTGGACGGCGACGCCTGTACGGGCATCCTCTGGCGCCCCGACGCCTTCTACCTGGCCGCCACCACCGTCCACACCGCTCGCTCCTGCCCCACGGCCTGAGCGGCCCGCCCGGCGGCGTCCTATGCCGTCGTGCCGCGGAGCGCCGCCCGTGCGGCTGCGGCGCCGCGGGTGGTGCTCTCGGCGTGGGCGGCCTGGG
>NZ_JBDJPF010000089.1:0-18559 GCF_054957865.1 Streptomyces xingningensis | reverse complement strand
CGGCCGGGCGCAAGGTCCGGCCCCCGTCGGCGGGCCACCCCCGCGGCCCCCCCCCGGGGGGCCCCCGCGATGCGGCGGGCCGCCCCCAATTAGTCTGGCGCGGCGCCCCCCACTCCTCTTGGGACGCGAAAGCTATTCGGCCGGTGCTTCGGCGGCCTTCGTCAGGGCTCGTTCGATCTTCTCGTTGGCCTCGTGCTGGAGGCCGTGGAGGACCTTGGCGTAGAAGCGGAAGAGGACGGCGACGCTGTGGCCAGCGCGTCGGGCGACCTCGGCCGGGGAGACACCGGACTGCAACCAGAGGGAGACGCCAGCATGGCGCAGGCAGTACGGCACTTCGGCCAGAGGCGAGGCTGCTTCGGCTTCCGTCAGCACCGCTTCGCGAGCGGCCTTCCAGACCTCGCCGTACTCCTTCGACAGAAGGTGACCGCCCTGGACGGCACGGAACAGACGGCCGTCCTCCGCCGTGCCGAACTCCGCGATGTGCTCGCGCACCATGCGTACCAAGACGGGTGGGATCGGTACCGGCCTCGTGGTCTTCCTCGCACGCTTTTTGAGGCCCCGCGTGTCGAAGGACTCGCCGGTATCCGTCCATCCGGAGCCGACGCGGGGCGTGCTGGTGGACAGCAGCACTTCCCCCACCCTTCCTCGGGAAGCTTGAAGTCCGACTCTCGGAGGTTGCTCGCTTCGCCTGGGCGGTTGGCCGCGTAGTAGAGGCAGCCGAAGAACGCCTTCAGGTGTCGGCCACGCGCTCCCTGGGTCCCCGCGGCAGTGATGAGGTCGTTCGCCAGCTTTGGGCCGGGCACGAACCGGAAGTCGATCTCGTCGTCGGTCTCGGGGGGCGTCCAGTCCACCTTGTTCAGGGGCATCACCGTCAGCAACTCGCGTTCTACGGCGTACCGCAGACAGTTGCTGAGGACGGTGTGTTTCCGCTTCACGGTGTTCTCAGCAGCGGCCTTGCCGTCCTGCCGCACCTTCAGCGCGTCGAGTGCGATCCGCACCACGGAGGCGGTGTTCAGGTCGGTGATGTCCACCGACTTGCGGCGGAGCCAGGCGAGCGCGGCGGCGATGTTGGCGGGTGGTTCCTCCACCTCGTAGCGGCGGCGAAGTGTGCCGTCATCGGCCAGCACAAGGCGGAACGACCACGAGTAGAGGGCGTTTCGGAGGACGGTCCGCGAGGGGGCGCCGTGGTTGTCCTTCACCAAGCGGGGCGTCACCGTGGCCAGGGCGTCGGCGATGCTCGCGCGGTGCTTGGCCGAGGCGTTCGGCCACTTCATCGCCGCGTACTCCTGGGCATGGTCGAACCACGTGGGTGTCGGAGAGGCATTGAGTGCTTGCAGTTCCGACTCGGGCAGTCCGGTTTCCGTGTCGAACGGTTCCCGGCCCCGCAGGGCTGCGAGCAGTTCGGAGCGACGGCCGTCGGCTTGGGCGCTGAGCTTGAAGCTCTTGCCGAAGGTGTTGGGCCCGACGCGCCAGCGCACCTGATACGGCTTGGCCCGGTCGGGTCGCTTCCGGATGCTCCAGACGTCAACGTCGTAGCTCAGCACGGGGCCACCTCGCAGTTGTCGAACCAGGCGTCGAGGTCGGCGCGGCGGATGCGGATCTGGCCGTTGGGGAGCTTGAGGCACTTGGGCGCCTTGCCGCGTGCCCGCATGCGGTAGAAGGCGGCGCGGGACATGCGTATCTCGGCCAGCACCTCGGGCAGGGTGAGGGTGTTGAGTCGGGCGCGGCTCACTGCCAGGGCTCCCCTTCGGTCTTGATGCGGTCGGCTTGCATGCGTGCTTCGGTGATGTCGTGGCGCACTTGGGCGGCAATGAGTTCTTCGCCGGGGCGGTAGCCGGAGGCGAGATAGGCCCAGTGGGAGACGATGAGGGTCGTGTTCGGGTCCGGAGCCGCCAAGTCGGCGTGGACATGGGCCTGTTCGATGCGCCAGGCGCGGCGGACGTCGCGGAGGGCGGTGAGGGTGGTGGAGTAGCGGCGGGATTTGGTGGAGAAGTGGCCTCGGAAGCCGAGCATGTGAGCCCACTTCCAGAGCTTGAGGTCAGCGAACTCCGGCAGGTGGCCGAGGGCCCAGGCGGTGCGGATCATCTGGCGTACGTGCTGCTGCACCGTGAGATCCGCGATGGGTTCCGCTTGCCCTGTGCCGTCGCAGTCTGCGCACAGGTCGTGGAAGCCGTCCGGTCCACTGATGTAGCCGCGTCCGCCGCAGGGGCGGCAGACCAAGGAGCGGTCTACGGTGCCGGTGCCCTCCGCGCTCTTGGTCGCGTATTTGGCGACGTAGGCAGCAACTTTCTGGTCGGTGAGTTCGCCGTCCCCGAGTGCGGTGATTTCGCGGACGTCGATGCGGTCGCCCCAGGTGAGTTCGCGCTCGCCGGTCGCTTTGGAGGCCACGGTGAGCCGAGCACGCTGGGCCGCTTCGTGCACGGCGTGGGTGAGCGCGTCGGTGGTGGCCCAGGCCGGAGGCTTGGTGACGTGGCCTTCGGGGCCGTCGAAGCGGATGACGGCGTGGAAGTGGACCAGGCCGCGCTTTTGGTACTCGGCGACCTTGGCGAAGGAGACGCGCAGGGCGGCTTTCAGGCCCTTTTGCGTCATGCCGAGGTGGGCGGCGAGTGCGCGGCGGAGGTAGATGGTGAAGCGCTGCCAGAGGGCTCCGGCGTGCGCGTTCCAGAGCACGGCGCCGGTGTAGTCGTAGGTCTTCGGGTCCAGCGGCGTCCCCAACACCGCATCGTCGTCACCGTGTTGGGTGCCGCAGCGGCATTTGAGGACCTTGCCCGCTGGGGTGGTGGGGCGGTTGTGGACGGGGCCGAAGGAGGGGGCGGTGAGGGTGGCGAAAACGCGGGGGTGCCTGCGGACGGATTCGGAGACGTTCTTGCCGCCGGAGAGTCCGGCCTTGATCAGGTGGTAGGTGTCGGCGGCGTAGACGCGGGAGCAGGACGGGCAGCGGGAGGAGCGGCGCTGGCCGCAGGTGGTCAGCAGGCGCCCGGTGGGTTCGTCGGCGGTGGAGTACGAGCGCAGCACGGTGTTCGTGGCGGCGTCGAGGGTGGCGGTGGAGCCGGTGAGGTTGACCGGGCGGGAGCAGCCGCGCACGTTGCGGATCTGCTCGACCACGCGGTCGAAGTCGTCGAGGTTGGCCAGTTCCACCAGGTCGCGCAGGGCGAGGCTCTTCACGTGGCGCAGGTCGAGCGGGCGCGGCATGGAGGAGTTTCCTTTCTGCTGGGGCGGGTGGGGCCCCGGGCAGCACCGCGAAGGGGGTGGGGTGCTGCCCGGGGCATGGCGGACCGAGCCCAGGTAGGGCGGAGGTGGGGAAAGTGCCGGGAGTCCGGCGGAGGGGTCAGGCCGTCAGGGCCGTGTGGAGGGCGGTGGCCATGGGGAGGCCGACGCCGAGTCGCCGCTTGAGCTGGATGGCCGTGATGAGTTCGCCGTGTTCGGCATGGTGGGCGTCGGCGATCGAGCGTGCTTCGTTGAGCAGCGGCTCAGGCACCTTCACCGCCGGAGCAAGGGGCACCGCGGATTGCGGTGCGGCCGGGCGAGCAGGCGCCGGCACAGGGGCCGGGGCCAGGTCGATGACCGGGGCAGGCGCCGGTACGGGCGCAGGTTCTGGTTCGGTCTCGGAAGCGGGCACAGCCGCCGGGGCCGACTCGGCGTCGTCAGCCGAGGACGGTTCGGGCTCTTCGGCGGGAACCGGGGCCGGGGCATCGGCCGGAGCAGTGACGGGCGCGGGTGCCGTGTCGGTGACGGCGTGGAAGGCGCGGAGGAGCTGGGGGCCGACCGCTCCCCAGCCGAGGAGGAGCAGGGGCGCCACGGCGTCCACGGCGGCGCGGCCGTAGTGTCCGGCGGCGATGGGTTCGGCGACGTTGAGGGCCAGGGTCAGCAGGCCGGAGACGTGCATCAGGCGGGTTGCCGACTTCATCTGTGCGGCGGGGACGCCGCGCAGGGAGAGGTAGCGCAGGGCGACCAGGAGCCCGACCACTGACAGGTCAACCATCGGGGCGATCAACGGCGCGATGGGGGCGGGGACGCCGAGGCGGAGCGCGAGGGCCCAGACGTTGCCGAAGGAGAAGACGAACGCCAGGGCGGCAATCACGCCCATGACCACGGTCACGGTCCGCTGAGTAATCCGGTCCTCAGACATAGAGAGTTCACCTCCTTTCCGTTCCATGTGATGCGAGATGACGGGATTGGTGGCCCGGCGCGCAGAGGATGCACCGCGTGTTCAGTGCCTCTGGGCCCGCCAGTTGGTGCCGCAGTCGCGGCATTCGTAGCCGGTGACGGTCTTGCCGCCGTCATAGCTGTACTCGGTGATGTCGGTACTGCCGCAGTCATGGCAGATCATCGGTTCTCCAAGTGGTGTGAATCCGAAGGTTGTTGCGTTACGCGGCGAGGGGTTGAGTGCCCTCGTCGGGGTCGCTCTTGTCGAGGACGACGCCGGGCAGCTGAGCGGCGAGCAGGTCAGCGGGATCGGCCGTCAGGTGGGCAGTTGCGGCGGCGATGCGCGCGGCGTCGGCCTCGTCCACGTACGGGGTACGCAGGCGGATAAAGCCCTTCCGGCCGCTGATCTTCATCGCGGCGACGCCGACGTAAGCGGGGTCCTGCAACTGCACGGGGTTGGCGTCGGGCCAGTCGCGGATGTCCTCACCGAGGGCGGCCACGGCCGCTTCCGAGGTCTTCTGAGCGAACGACAGCCCCACCGGGCACACGTCCCGGATGAACGTCGGGATGGCATCACCGGTGCTCTTCTGCGTGGCGAGGATGGCCAGGATGCCCACGTCCCGGCCCTTCTTCTCCAGCTCTTCCACCAGGCGGGCGTTCTCCGCTGCCAGGGCCGCGAGCTTCTTCGTCTTGGGGTCGGAGCCCTTGTGATCGCGGAAGTAGGTGTGGGCTTCGTCGATGACGAGCACCACCCACGGCCAGTTGACCGTCAGGCCCGCGTGCCAGAGGTCCTTACGGGACAACAGGGATTTGATGTACCGCTTGCGGGACCGTCGCAGTTCCACCATGCGGTGGAACAGCTTGTTCGCCTCTTCCAGGTCGTCACCGACAAAGGCGAACAAGCGGCCCATCAAGTCGGCGTAATCGCCCTCGCCCGGTCCGGACACCTTGCCGTCGGCTACCGCGAACTGCACGAGAGGCGAGGGCGCGGCGTCGCAGATGAACCGGTTGATCAGGGAGGTTTTCCCGAAGCCGGGAAGGCCGGCCACGGTCACGCCGGGCACCTCGCGCAGGTCCACGCTCACCGGCTGGCCGTACTCGTCCACGCCCAGGTGCCACCGGGTCAGCTCCTTGGGGGGCTCACCCGTGGGGGTGTGCGTGGTCGGGGTCAGCAGCGGGTCAACCCGAACGCCACGGATGATGACCTTGCCGGGCTTGTCCTGGGAGACGGAAACCCGCGTGCAGCCCCAGGCATCGGCCAGATACGGGGCAGCCTTCTGGAACTCCTCCAGACCGACCTTCGGCAGGCAGTTCGCCCGCGCGACGACGCCGTAAGCGTCCGGCTTCACCTTGAGCACCGGGGTCAGCACCCGGGGTTTGATCGGCTTGCCGTCGGTGTTGGTCACCTCGGCGAGCAGGGTGGGCTTCTTGTCGGTGGCGGACAGTCCGCACATCGGCGCGAGCCGCTTCCAGCCCCGCCGGATACGGCCCGCCTGCCGGATGCTGATGCGGGTCTCGGCGTCGGCCCGCACGTAACGGACGATCCAGATCACGGCCCAGATGGCTATCAGGGCCAGGGCGGCCCCGGCCGCAGCCGGGGCATAGCCCATCACTTCATTCGGGGTCAACGGTGTCCTTCGGGGATCGGTACAGGAAGCCCACGAGGGCGGATTCCAGGGCCGCCCAGTCGTAGACGTTCTCTATGGGCGGGTAGCCGTGGCCGACGAGGACGCCGGTCACGGACTTGATCAAGCTCTCCGAGAACCGGTCATCCGGTCCCCGGTGAGCCAGGGGGTAGGCCCGGCAGTGCTGGCAGAGCGAGGGGGCGAGGCAGAAGCGGGGTTCCTCGCCGCTCACGCCGCCAGGTCCCCGGGCTCGTCGGCCACCGGCACAGCGGGGGCGAGCAGTTCGAGGGCAGCGGCGCGGTAGGCGATGCCGTCCTGAAGCTGACCGTTGAAGACCCGCGCCCACGGAGTGGCGAACAGGTCCACCGGTCGGACCAGCTGACCGACGTTGAGGCCGTTGGGCAGACCGTTCTTCGGGGCGGTGATCTTCATGGCCTCCGCCCGCTCCTCCTCCATCAGGAACAGCGTCACGGTGTAGAGCGGCTGGCCGCTCTCACGGTCGGTGGCCAGGGTCGTCTTCTCCTGGTCGGTGAACTTGGCCACCGGCAGCATGCCGACCATGAACCGGGTCGAGGGCAGCAGACCAACGCGGATACGCGCCATGAGGGAACTCCTTTTCGGATCGGTGCCGCTCGGTGCGGCGTGGGCACAACAGTGCACTACGACCGCCACCTCCGTCAACCACCTAGCGCACCACGGATGAAGCGCGCGCTAGCTCATGCGAGGGATGATGCGGATCGGGCGCCCTAGTGCGATGGGTGTGCTAGGCGGGCTACCCTCGACGTATGAGACTGCCGAAGGATTCCCACATCCCGCCCTACCGGTTGGTCGCCGACGAGATCCGCAAGCAGATCCGCTCCGGGCGTATCAAGCCGGGCGAGCGCGTCCCGTCCTCCCGCGACCTCGAAGCCAAGTACGAGATCGCGAACATGACCGCGCGCTCCGCCCTGCGCGTCCTGCGAGATGAGGGGCTGATCTACTCCACGCCCGGCCGGGGCAATTTCGTCGCAGACCCCCTGCCATCCGAGTCCGCCCCGAAGGCCGGCACGGGCGAGCAGGAACCCCCACGGCACATGCCCACGGCCGAATACGAGGAGCTGTCACAGCGGATCGATACCCTGACCGCCACGGTGGACAGCCTCCTTGCCGTGTTCAGGCAGCTTCCCGGGCTCGGCGAGATGCCGACGAAGTAGCCGCAAACCGCTCGGCCGCCCGCAGCGCCAGCGCTTCCAACTCGCCCATCTTTTCCTGGAGTTCCGCCAGCCGAGCCGTGATCTCGGTGATTTCGTGCGCGTGCATTCCCGCCCCGTTCATCATCGCGTGCCGTTCCTTCGTGCTGCATTCGCCCAAGCCCACGGAGGGCTGACCCATCGCTCCGGACGCATCTAGAGTCCGGATAAACGTGCTTTTGGCCAACCGCCGGTTCCGTGCTATGTTCCGCCGTTCCCCGGGGCCTAAATAGGCGCGCAGTGAGTGCCGCAGAACCACCCGGGCAGCCACCACGGCCGCTCCCTTCACTCCGTTAGCAGGGGCGCAGGCCCCGAGGTCAGCACCCACCATCGGCACAACAGCCGACTCGGGCAGGCCGGACTTTTCTGGTAGACGCCCACCACCCCACACGGTCCACGCCACCTCCTCTCGCGCGCTCAACAGGCACCCCCAACTGTCCGGAGAAACGCCGGTTTCGGTAACCGGGAAATCCCTGCTACCCTCCGCCGCTCCCCGGACCAAGGACCTACTCGGGGGATCACCCATAGAGGTCTCGCCGAGCGCTTCCGCGTGACGCCCATCGACGTGACGCTGATCACTGCTCCGCCCTCCTACCGTCCAGCACCCCGGACCCTCCGGCGTGGACGACAGGAGATCACCGAAAGCGGACACCCCCGCAGCGACGAACTCACCCCCGTCACTTGCTATAGGTCCCGAGAACTCTTCTGGTGTGACAGTGAAAGCAGTGGCGCACATCACTCTGTGGGCCGCATCCGGCCGCAGCCGACCCGTCATCGAGCAGCACGAATCAGGGCCCAACTCTCCACGGACCCCAGGGAAAACCGACCCATAAGCAGCCCTACCGGAACCCTGCGGACAAGTCCCATCTGTCATGAACGGCAGCCTGCTGGAGAGACCCTGTGGATAAAGTCTGCCGACCCGGAGCACGAACTAGCCCAAATCAGAGCAGACATGGGCAAGCAAGTGCACAAAGCTCCATAAAACGGGATGGAAGCGCGGAGAAGAATCGGCGCAAGCGCCCAAGAAAGAGCAGCAGCAGGGCTGTTACGAGTTTCTTTACTGGATCAAGGGCGGCCCGCTCACGCGGGCCGCCGCGCGCTGGCGGCCCGAGGCCGCCGCCCGCTCCATGTCTCCGCCACCGCTCGCGGCAGCCCCCGCCCACTCAGCGCGCAATGCCCAACCGAGCGCGACGACCAGGCCCAGGAAGCACCTCGTACCGCGCGGCGGCACCACCTCCAGGCCGACACCGCCGAAGACCACCGCGCAGCCACCACTTCAGGTGCATGCACCCTCGCATCCGAAGCCGCCCGGTTCGGACCGTCCATCTCCGGGGCGCAGACAGCCCCAGGGTGTGGGAGCAGGCGAGCGAGCAGCGCAACGGCCGACGGGGGCACCGGCCGTGACGGAATGGATAGCGTGGCTGATGCCGGTGGGCGGTTGCTGGAGACACACGTGGCGGGTGATCGTCACAGTGCGGGCGCGCCGTGGCTGACTTTCTGTGGCTGAGGTCAGAACCGCTGAGAACAGACCCGCCCCAGTCACCGACCGCAGCAGTAGCGACGCCTCGGCAGGCGATCACATGGAACTCGGCCGGCAGCGACCACCGGTGAACGTGAGAGAGCCCCGGCCCGCTTGCGGCAGGTCGGGGCTCCGGCCCCGATGTACCGGGGCGACACGAGGTTACAGGGTCGGGGGTGCCCCATTCTTGACGTCCGCCACAAACGAGGACCAGGACGAGGCCGGGAAAACCAGCGCGGGCCCGCGCTGGTCCTTGCTGTCACGGATGGGAACGATGCCGGGGAAGTCGTCTGAGACTTCGACACAGCTAGAGTTGGAATTGCTGTGGCTGGACTTCCGCCACGATGCGCGGGTCAGATCAGCCCTGTTCATGATGCTCCGCCATTTCGAGAATCAGGCGCGTTGACGCCTCTTCAGCCAGCGCCTTACTTGAGATGTCATGAAACGCTGCGTCGTAGCGTTCCACTTCGCTTGGTCTGTCCAAGTACAAATCTCCCGTGTAGCCATCTGCGTAGACGGTCGGAGGCTCCGTCTCCCTGCCACTCCCGGTGCGAGGGAAGCGCAAGATTTGGAATTGCCCCGACATGAGGCCCTGGTGCAGTCCCGCATCACTGGGCACGATTTTGATCGTGACGTTGGGCAGTTGGCTTACTTCTGCCAAGTAGCCGAGCTGTCTTGCCATGACGGTATGCCCGCCGATGGGATGCCGTAGAGCGGCCTCACCGAGGATCACAGACAACGTGGGTGGGTTGATGACCCTGGTGAGCAAGATCCTGCGTTTGATCCGAACCTGAACCCTTCGTTCAATCTCTTCCGGTTCCTTGTCCGGATGCCCTGCCCGGATGATCTCCCGAGCGTAGTCATTGGTTTGGAGTAGGCCCGGGACTAGCTCCGGCTCGTACCAGTCGATGCGTTCGGCCGCTTCTTCAAGGCCGATGTATAGATCAAACCGCTCCGGGATCACGTCGCCGTAGGCGTGCCACCATCCCTTTGCCTTTGTCTCCTTCGCAAGGCCGATGAGTGCTTGGGTGAGTTCGGCTGATGCGCCGTAAAGGTCACACATCGCCTTGACTTCAACCGTGCGTGAAGAGACTTTCCCTTGTTCCACGCGCCACATAGTTGTTGGCGAGCGTTCCAAGAGCTTGGCTGCCGCGTTCACCTTGAGTCCTGCACGCTCGCGCAACTCGCCCAAGATTCGCCCCAGTTGTCGCCTTGGCACTGTCGATCCGGTTGGACCATCCAGTTCGGCCACGCCAGCCCCCTCCGATCGAAGTGAAAGACTCCCGCGCCCCGAATGAAAGCATCATCGTCGGCACGCTGCAATGCACGTCAACTGACTGAAAAGGCCTCGCATGAAAGCTTGCACGGCGTGCATGGCAGGAGCATTCTGAACCTCCCGCGACCGGCCCATGTGGCCCTGATGTCGGGGGAGATGAGGAGGTGGAGTCATGAACGCTCCACACAGACAGGCGACTTGTAGCCGGGGTGCGTGGCTTGCGGACACGCAGCACGGCGACGACGCGCCGCAGACAAGCCAGTTCGTAGCCCGAGTAGACAGGCCGCCCGAGTGGGCGCCCGGACTGGGTGAGTGGGTCGCCGATACGTCCGACACTTTGCGCAATCGTGTGGGTGAGGCCATCAGTTGGGACGGGCCGGAAGGCGAGGTGACGTTGCGCCCGCCGGACGGCGGGGACCCCTGGACCACCAAGACCTTCCGCCGCGCCAACCCCCGTGAAGCCCTGGACGCCCGCGTAACGATGCTCAACCGGAGGGGGTACACGTGCTGATGCCCCGACCCATCATCATGCCCCTGACCTACTACGCAGCGCCGGTCGTCTCCCTGCCGCACACCGGCGCTCAGGGCTCCGTCAACCTCGTGGACTGCAACACCTGCCGTGACCTGATCAAGGCGCGGGACAGGTGCAGGGCGCGCGGTGGCGAGGCCGGGGCGCAGAAGCTCGACGCCGCCCTGACGGACCACTGCGCCAAGCGCCACACGGCGGAGGTGGCGCAGTGACCCGCGCCATCATCCGGCCCGGCGTGCGCCACACGATGACGGTGCACCCGGATCTGATCAAGTACGGCGCCAATTGCCGCGGCTGTGCATGGAAGATCCGGGACAAGGACGAGCCGGACCCCGTGCAACTTGCCTGCCTACGGCACGCCGGACGGTCCGGACACCGGACATACCGCTTGATCACCGAGACGGAAGCGATCGTGATCCGTGAGAGCGACCGATGACCCGGCGACGGCATCGACGGCCACGAACGCTCAGCTTGCCCAATCTGGACGGCTCGGCCGCCGGTGCGATGCTGCTCGGACTGACCGCGGGTGCGTCCTGCGTGGTGGTTTGGCTCGCCTCCCGTGGCATGGCCAGCCTCTTCTAGACCCCTGCCTCTCTGCCGGATGACCTTTCCTGGTTCTCCCCACACCCCTCCCCGGAAGAGGGGCAGGCACCAACGCCCGCCCGGTCGTTTGCAGCCGCGTTGGCGGCCGGGCGGGTCAAGCAGGTGCAAGGGCCCCACCCGAGTGCCGAAGGGCTCGGTTGGGTGCCCATGAGCGAGATCGGCCGGATTGTGTATCGCCCGGCCGCCGCAAGGAGATCACTCTTCCTCAGATCGTTCGAGCTACGGAGGGAGGTCCCAGCAAACAGCGAACGCAGTAGCCCCCTTGGGCAGTTCACTGGATGAAGCCGTTCCCGGCCGACGCCGTTGTGCCGGAAACCCGCATCGAACCCCTTCCCATGCCCATTCGGGGATCCCAGCGGGGACGGTGCACCACCTATAAGAGACGGAATCGAGAAGGAGAACCATGCAGACCACCACGACAGCCCAACCACGCGTCCCCTGGGGCATCAGTCGGATGCGCCCGTACCCCAGCGCCTACCAGCCCGGATACGCCACCGCCGAACTCGACCCCACTACCCAGACCACCGTCTTCCGCGACGCCCGCGGCGGCGTCATGGAGATGGGCAAGCACGGTACGAGCAAGGGCACCGAGACTCAGCCCCAGTCCACCAACCAGGACAGCCGCAACGACACCGATCACGACCAGGACAGCGAGCAGGACTGATGACCGACGCTGGACCGGTCGCGGTCGTCACCGAAGTGGACGACGTAACCGCCGACATGGTGATCACCGAACTGAACAAGCGCGGTGTCCCCGTCGTGCGGTTCGACCCCTCCGACATCGGTGACCACCTCTTACTGTCGGCCCGGTTCGGCGCCAGCAGCCCGGCGACTACCCCCGCCGGCCACCTCCGGACCCCCTCCAGAAACACCACCCTGGAGGGGGTGCGGTCCGTGTACTGGCGCCGCCCCACCTGGCCCTACTTCGAGCACCTGGACGACGCGGACGCCCGATTCGCAACCGCCCAGGTCCGCCACGGCCTCGGCGGCACCCTGTACGCCCTGCCGAACTGCCGCTACGTGAACCACCCCCTGAGCAACTACGCAGCCGAACACAAGCCCCTGCAACTGGCCGTAGCCGAACGCCTCGGCCTCACCGTCCCGCCCACCCTGGTCTCCAACGACCTGGACGCCGTGCGCTCGTTCATCACCGAACACCAACAGGTGATCTACAAGGCACTGCGCTGGACCCCCTACCGACGCAGCGACGGCGTAGGGCTGACCACGTGGACCGAACCCGTCACCGCCGACGAGGTAGACGAGAGCGTGACCATGGTCCCGCACCTGTTCCAGGCCCGCGTCAACAAGGTCGCGGACCTACGGGTGGTCGTCGTCGGCCCGAAGGTGTTCGCCATCCGGATCGACTCTGACCTGTTGGACTGGCGAGCCGATTACAGCGCCCTGAGCTACGAGCCCGTGACCCTCCCCACCGGGGTGGAAAAGGCCCTGACCGCCCATCTGGAACACTTCGGCCTTGCCTCCGGCAGCTTTGACCTGTGCATCACCCATGACGGTGACCTCCACTGGCTGGAGCTGAACCCCAACGGTCAATGGGGTTGGCTCGAAGACGCAACCGGGCTACCGATCGCCGCCGCTTTCGCTGATCTCCTGGAGCAAGGAGCCGCAACGTGATCCCACTCGACCCTGCACGCCTCCGTCGTGCTCTGGCGGACCACCTGGAAGAGGGCGGCGTCCTTAAGACCCCAGCCTGGCGGAAGGCGGTCGAAGCCGTCCCCCGGGAACTGTTCCTTCCCACGTTCTTCAAGCACGAGACCGGCCCGGATGGCCTCACCCACTACACCCCCGTCAGCGGCACCACCGACGAGGGCGAGTTGCTGACCCTCGTCTACCAGAACGAAACCTGGGTGACCCAGCTCGACGGCCGCACCACCCCCGACACCGCGCGTGGACCGGTCACCGGCTTTCCCACCTCGTCCTCCACCATGCCCTCCACCGTCGTGGGGATGCTCGAAGCCCTGGACGTGGACGACGGCATGAACGTCCTGGAGATCGGCACCGGGACCGGCTACTCCACCGGCCTGATGTGCCACCGGCTGGGCGAGGACAGCATCACCAGCGTGGAAGTGGACCCCCAGGTATCCGAGCGCGCGGACGCAGCCCTGGAAGCAGCTGGATACTCCACGTGGACGGTCACCGGTGACGGACTCCTGGGACACCCCCGCCGCGCGCCGTATGACCGGACCATCGCCACGTGCGCCGTGCGCCGCATCCCCTACGCCTGGGTCAGGCAGACCAAGCCCGGCGGGATCATCCTCGCCACCGTGGGCCCCAGCGCATGGTCCTATGGCACCGGCCTGGCCAAACTGACCGTCCAGGAAGACGGCACCGCAGAGGGCCGGATCATCGGCCGAACCTCGTTCATGCCGGCCCGTGCGGAGGCGCCCGGGTTGCTCTCCGGAGACCTGGCAGCACGCGCCGCCTACGCCGACACCGAGCGCACGACCGGCTTCTCTCCCGACCTGCTCAAAGACTGGATGCCTGCCTTCCTGGCCCAGCTCGCCGCGCCGGGGGCCCAGCTCATCCGTGTGATCAGCGACAGCCGGGAGACGGTGTATCTCTTCGACACCGGACGAGAGTCATTCGCCGCGCTCACCACGGACAAGGAGCAGTGGACCGTCCGGCAAGGGGGCCCGGTCGCCCTTTGGGACGCCATCGAGAAGGCACTGACCGCATGGAAGGATGCCGGTGAACCCGACATCACTTCGGTGCGGATGCAGGTCACCCGGGAGGCGAACGCCTACTGGATCGGCGGTCAGCAGATCACGACGCCGACGGGCTCCCGCTGGATCGAGGACAAGCCCGCGCTTCGCTGGAGGCACCGACACCAGCCCCTGAGCGACTGACGGACGCAGGCGCCCGGCCCATATGGACCGTGTCCCGAAGCCCGTGGCCCATCTGTGGCCCGCGATCCCCGCTCGAACAGCTCAGCCGGTAGGCTGTACCCGCTCCGCAGCAGGTGGGCGGGGCGAAGGAGAGTTGCCCGAGCGGCCTAAGGGAACGGTCTTGAAAACCGTCGTGGCAGCGATGTCACCGAGGGTTCAAATCCCTCAGCCTCCGCGTGCCGGCCGTACGGCCAGGTGAGAAGGGGTGCCCTGGAATGGGGCGCCCCTTTCACCGATGAGGGCGCGAGTGGCGTAGTGGCCCGAGCGCGCCTGATCCGGGGCGTCCAGCCTCCGGGCGGTGTGAACGCGGGTTAGACGATCGGCGGGCGGCCCAGCCTGGTCATGTGCCACGCCGTGGCCCATCGGAGCGGCCGGCGCCGCCCGCACGGCGTTCTGACGCCTTCCACAAACCCGCCGGCCCATGCCTTCAGTCCGCCGAGAGACCGGCTCCGAACGAGGGTGAGCAGGGTCCACACGCCGAGGTAGACAGGGACCAGGACGGCGGGTAGATGCCGTTTGGCCAGCCAGACGCGGTTACGGGCGACCATCCGGTGATAGACCGCGTGGCGGGTGGGCAGGGTGCGCGGGTGCTGGAGGACGAGACCGGGTTCGTAGAGGATCTTCCAACTGGCGTCGAGGGCCCGCCAGGCGAGGTCCGTTTCCTCGTGCGCGTAGAAGAACTCCTCGGGCCAGCCGCCCACTTGTTCCAGTATCGGCATCGACAGCGCGTGCCCACCGCCGAGGAACGTGGTCACCAGCCCTGCGCGCATCGGGTCTCCTGCCCGCAGGCGCGGAACGTGACGCCGCTGAGTGTGCCCCGTCTCGTCAGCGATCCGGAAGCTGACGATGCCCAGCCGATCGTTCTGCTCGTACAGCTCCTGGATCCGGCCGAAAACTCCGGGGCTGATCAACAGTCCGTCGTCGTCCAGGTCCACCACCACATCGACGTCCCCGAACTCTTGCAGGGCCCGCAGGGCGACATTCCGGCCGCCGGAGATACCCAGGTTTTCGGTCAGCTCCACCGTGGTCACGCCGTCGGGCAGCGGTGGCAGGGGAGAGCCGTTACCGACGACCACGACGCGGATTGGAGGGGCGTCTTGCTTGGCCACGGAGTCGAGGAGGGCTCGCAGTTCTTCGGGACGGTTGCCCATCGTCAAGATGGCGACGCCTACGCGCGGGTGACGCACGGGTGAACGCTCCCTCCTCCGCCGGATGGTTCAGCGATGCTAGCGGTTCGCAGTGACCCGAGCCGGGCGGAGGCGAGCGTGATCAGTCAGGAGCCGATGGGCACGGCAGCAGTGATCACCAACGGGAGGGGTGAGTACCTGCTGCACCTGCGGGACAACATCCCGGGCATCTGTGATCCGGGAGCCTGGTCCCTCCTGGGGGGGCGGCCGTGACTGCGACCGGGAGAGCCCGGCGGACGCCATTGCGAGGGCGTGATGGTCCACTGGTTCCCCGTATCGGTACTACCCCGGCTGGTCATGGCTCCGTGGGCCCGAGCTGTGATCGAGCAGCACGAGCAGGAGCGGAACGGGGCTGTGGCTAGTGCTCAGCAGACGTGACGGCGTGGTTCCCGAGCCTGTGGCCCACCTCTGGCCCGCGTAGCGGCCCGAGTGCTGCCGAAGGGGACGTTTTTGCAGGTCAGCGGGGTGTCCGGGGCGGCGTCCGGACGGTGACCGGAGTCGGTGTCAACCGGTCGAAAGGGGCAGTAACTGCACTAACGTTCCCGGTCGCATCAGGCATCCTTCCGCCAATACGCTATACCCGACATTCCTTGAGATGGGCGGGCATCGCCCGGCCCATCGGGTATCGCACGGGAGGCTCCCTGTGTACGCTCCCCGCACTCTTGTCGCACTCTCCGCGACGGCCGTCCTCGCCACCACGGTGGCCGTGGCCGTCGGCACCGCGACGGCCGACGCCTCGCGCCCTGACCCGGCCCCGCCTCAACTGCTCGCGCATGGCAGCGACTTCGCCCAACTGTCCTCCGCCGTCGACCAGAAACAGGACGGCACCGTGAACACGGTGCGGTTCGAGCAGGTCGACGGCCGCCGGGGCGTCGATGTCACCAAGGACTCGGTCACCGTGCGGCGCGACGGCACCTATCTGATGGTCGTCGCGCCACAGGTGTTCACGGACCGGGGAGGCGTCCAGCAGGGCAGGAACCCGACCCGGGGATGTGTGGACACCTGGTTCGCGGTCAACGGCAAGGACGTCCCGAACAGCGGCGTCCGCCTCTGTCAGGCGGCCGACCACAGCACGCATGTGGTTGTCTCCCAGTCCGTCTCGCCGCTGAAGGCGGGCGATGTCCTGCAGGTCAGGGCAAAGGGCGAGGACGTCACGTTCGACGCCACCCGGCCCACGGACGGTCCGCTCATTCCCAGCGTGATCTTCAGTCTCGCCCGGCTCGACTGAACCGAGAGACCCTCCGTCCGCCGGGTGAGGACCAACCGCCCGGCGGACGGAGCACATTGGGCGCAGGCGCGCCCAACTTCCGTCGCGCCACTCACGATGCCCTGCGCCGCACCGGGGGCAGCAGGGCCAGATGCGTACCCGGACGCCCGGCGCGGCGCCCGGCGACGGTGCGGTAGGCGGGGGCCGGACCGGCGGGACGCCAGTGGTGGCCGAGGCGCTTGGCGGTGTACATGGCCTCGTCGGCGCCGCGCAGCAGGTCGGAGAGGCCCGCGCCGGGGCGGTGGTCGGTACGGCAGAGGCCGATGGAGGCCCGGGGGGCCAGCGTGACGCCTCCGGTGTCGAGTGGCGCCGAGATCAGGGCGGAGAGCCCATAGGTGAGCTCGGCGTCGAGGTCGGCATCGGGGGCGAGCCGGACCAGGGCGGTGAACTCATCGCCGCCCAGCCGGGCCGCGAAGCCGCCATGGCTCTCGCACCACACCGCCAGACGTCGGCCCACGGCGGCCAGGACCCGGTCGCCGGCCTCATGGCCATGGGTGTCATTGATCTGCTTGAAGCCATTGAGGTCGAGCAGCAGCACGGCCGCGTGCGGGCGGCGAATGGCCCGTAGGGCGCGGGCCGTGAACTCGTCGCGGCACATCAGGCCGGTGAGCGGATCCGTACGGGCGGTACGGAGCCTACGGGCCAGGACGAAGGCGTGGGCGGCCCAGCCGACGGTGGGGGCGGCGATGGGCAGCGCCTGAACTATGAGACTCATCGGGCACCTTCCTGTGCGATCGCTGTGCATGGGGACCCCATGGCCCGGACTCCGGGACGGGCTGGGCCGGTGCGAGCGCGTTCTCGTGACCCAAAGAGGCGTTCGGCAGACGACCGGGCTCGGGAAAACCAGGGGCCAATGCTGGAGATCCCCCGTTTCCGACAGGCGTCAGCGGTGGTGGGACGCTTTAAATCCCTTGGAATCGCCGGGAGTCGGCCCCGCAGTCCATCGATTGCGGCTGAGCATTCTGCCGAAACGATTCTTGGCTTGGGGCGTATGGGAATTGAGGATGTGAGTGGTGCCCTGTGCGGAAGATTGGAGATCTGGCGGAGGTTTATTCCGAGACGGTCATGCTTGCGAGGGAATGGGGAGTGACGGGGGGTTCGGTGGAGATTCGGTGGGCAATCCTGGTGTCGCGACGTCGATCAACCGCCGGGCGGTCGGCCAACCACCCGGCAAAGACGAGTAGTTCCGTTCCTGGAGGAATGACATGGCAAGCACCCGCACTGCCGCCCGTGTACTCGCCGCCGTAGCCGCTCTCCCGATGGCAGCCCTGCTCTTCTCCGGTGTGGCACAGGCCGACGACGGCCACCACGGCCAGGGGGCGAACCGAGGATCCAACGCGGCCATCGCGGGCGTCGTGGGGAGCGGCGTAGGGGGAAGCAACCACGGCAACTCGACGACCACCCAGCAGGTGGCCACCGGCACCGGTGCCACCAACCAGAGCAACACCGCGAGCGTCAACGGCGCCGGCCACACCCGGATCATCCAGGAGAATGTGAAGGTGATCTTCACCAACATTCACGAAGACCGGGACCACGACCACGACCACGACTGACGTCGGATCGCCGGCCGCCCCCGGGCGGCCGAGGGCGTGGTGACAATGGACAGGGTCTGATGCGACCGCGCGGCGGCACTCCGGTGCCGTCGCGCGGTCGCGTCGTGCGTCCGGCCTTGACACCCGCCGGTATCTGACTGACAGTCAGAAATCACCGACCGGACTGGAGGTGACAGCCGTGCGCGACCTCGACCGGCGGCTCGAGGAGTATGCGGGCCGGCCAGCCGCCTCCGGCACCGGCAAGGACCCGGTCAACGCCCCCATGATCAGGCACTGGTGCGAGGCCATCGGTGCCGACAACCCCGCCTGGACCGGCGAGGATCCGGTCGCGCCGCCCACCATGCTCCAGGTCTGGACGATGGCCGGGCTCGCCGGGCACCCGCCCGCCCGGTCCGCCGCATATGACGAGCTCCGCGCGCTGCTCCACGAGGCGGGGTACACGGCGGTGATCGCGACCGACTGCGAGCAGGAGTATCTGCGGCCGCTGCGCCCGGGCGACACGGTCACCTTTGACACCGTGATCGAGTCGGTCTCCCCGCGCAAGACGACCAGGCTGGGGGCGGGCCACTTCGTCACCACCCGCATGGAGGTGCGAGTGGACGGCGCGCTCGTCGGCACCCAGCGCTTCCGGGTGCTCGGCTATGCGCCGGGCGCTGCGCCCGGCCCGGAGAAACCCGGCCCGGAGAAACCCGGCCCGGAGAAACCCGGCCCGGAGAAACCCG
>NZ_JBDJPF010000088.1:0-18585 GCF_054957865.1 Streptomyces xingningensis | reverse complement strand
CTTCTCCGACGCCTCGATGTCCAGCACACCCGCCAACGACTGCGGCTGGTTCGCCACCACCCCCACCACCCGCCCGTCCAACCGCGCCAACGCCACAATCACATTCGTCGCCCACCGCTCATGCACCTCCAGGAACTCACCGTCATCGACCACCTCCTCGATCACCCTGCGCATGTCATACGGCCGGTTCCCATCCGCCGGCACCAGATCCAGCAACACCTCCCCCCGACGGTCCACAGGATCCCCGCACTCCACCCGCGGCGGATTCTCCCGGTTGTTCTGCGGCAGCAACGACAACAGATACCGCACCTCCTCCAGACACGACTCCTCATCGTCATACGCAAAATGCGCCACCCCCGACGTCTCCGCATGCACATCCGCACCCCCCAACCCGTTCTGCGAAATCTCCTCCCCCGTCACCGCACGCACCACATCCGGACCCGTGATGAACATCTGCGACGTCTCCCGCACCATGAACACAAAATCCGTCAACGCCGGACTGTAGGCCGCACCCCCCGCACACGGCCCCAACATCACACTTATCTGCGGAATCACCCCCGACGCCCGCGTATTACGCTGAAAAATCCCCCCGTACCCCGCCAGCGCCGAAACACCCTCCTGGATCCGCGCCCCCGCACCATCGTTCAACGACACCAACGGCGCACCCGCCGCAATCGCCATATCCATAACCTTGTGGATCTTCGTCGCATGCGCCTCACCCAACGCACCACCAAAAACCCGGAAATCATGCGCATACACAAACACCGTACGGCCGTGCACCGTACCCCACCCCGTCACCACACCATCCGTATACGGACGCCGCTCCTCCAACCCAAACCCCTGCGCCCGGTGCCGCCGCAACGGCTCCACCTCACAGAACGAGCCCTCATCCAACAAAAGATCAATACGCTCCCGAACCGTCAGCTTCCCCTTCGCCCGCTGCGCCTGGGTAGCCCGCTCACCGGGACCACGCCGAACCTGCTCGCGGATGGCGTGCAGCTCGGCGACGCGCCCGCGGACGTCACTCGCCTCTTCGGGCGCACCTTCGAGATTGCTCATGGATAGACGGTACGCGGCGAGAGCGCCGGAACATCATGTCGACTCCGCACAATGTAGTGCTCGATTTCGTGGGCAGGAAGAACAGAATCGCACCGGGTCCTTGTCGGTAATCCCGCGGTGGCCGGCCCTCCCACGCTGTGAGTACTCCACAAAGCCCCACGTCGGGAGGGGTCTGGGAGGCGGCTCGGGCTCAGCCGAGTTCCACCGCGCAGCCCTGCGTCGCGCACCGCGTCCCCGGAGTGATCCGCAACCGCAGGGCGGCGCCGGTGGCCAGTACCCGCACCGAAGCGTCCCGCGCGGTGACCCGGCGCACCGGCCGGGACCAGGTGAGGTCGATGGCGGCCCCGGCCCGCAGCGGGTCGGCGAGCCGGATGGCGGCCCGGCCGCCGCGCACCACCACCAGCACGGCGGCGGGGGCCGTCACCGCGAGGGGGCCCACGGCGCCCGCGCGCCAGAAGTTGGCCGCGGTGAGGCCCAGCGAGGGAAGCCGAATGCCCTGGCAGTCAAGGGAGTTGGCGAGGATCGTCAGCCAGCCGGGGTCGGCGGCACGGGCGGCGACGGCGCCGGGGGCAGCGCCGGGCATCAGGAGGTAGGCGTATCGGGCGTCCTCGGGGTCCGTGCCGTGGTCGTGCCAGAGGGTGAGGTAGCGGCGGGTGACCGGATCGGCCGTACCGCCCTCGTTGATGTCCCGCCATGATCCGGTCCGCGTCCGGCGCAGCGCCTGCAGCGGGGAGCCGCCGTCCGGGAAGACATAGCCGCCGTGCCCCTCCAGGTGGGCCCAGCGGACCCGCTCGAAGGACCGTGACCAGCCGTCCTCGCCGGGCTGGGGAACGCCGTCCACGGTGAGCCCGGGCGTGCCGTCCTCCCCCAGGTTGCGGTTGTCGACCACGGTCTCGACCGGGACGCCGTCCCGCGCCGTGATGCCCGCGCCCAGGCACACGATCGCATCGGACACACAGAACCAGGACTTGCGGGCTTCCAGGGTGGAGGAGAGTCCCTTGAGATGCTGCCCCACTGCCGCATGGGTGCCGTCGGTGACCCCGCCCACCCACCGGACGGCCGGTTTCGGCGCGCCCCAGCCGCCGCCTTCGTTGTCGGCGAGCGGCTTGGTGGAGACGGTGGTGCCGGGCATCCGGTACGGGTCGGCGGTGGGCCAGAAGCCGTCGGTGTACTGGTCGTCGCCGCCCGGGCCCCACCAGGAGAGCATTCCGGCTCCGGTGTGCCAGCCGCGCGGGTGCTCGCCGTTGCCGTTCTCGTAGTAGGTGATGCGGTCGGACGCCATGGCGATGTTGGCGGCCCAGCCGGGGCCCCGGTGCACGGCCCGGTCCATGCTCGGAAAGAGGCGAGGTCCCGGTGTCGCCGCTGCCGGTGGTTCGGGGCCCGCCGCGACGGCGGCGAGGCGGGCCAGGTCGGCAACGTCGAACTGGGGGTCGGTGAGCAGCGGGTCGACGGTGTCGCGGGCCGCCCAGCCCTTGATCAGGCCGTGCCAGCGGGACCGTTGGGCCGGGTTCGCGCCCTCGGCGAGCACCGCGATGGCGGCGATGAGCGCATGGCCGCGCTGGTGGTCGCTCTGTGCGACGTCCCCGCCGCGGGTCAGGCCACGGCTGACGGCGCGGCCGGAGACGCTGTCCATCACCAGTCCGTTGTGGATCAGTGGTGCGTACGCCTGTTCCACGCTGTCGAAGACGATCTGCCGGTGGGGGTCGGTGATCTCCCAGCTTGTGCCGCGCAGCAGCGCGAAGAGCCGGCCGAGGCCGTCGAGCAGCACACAGCCGTAGGTGCCGGAGTAGGCGACCCAGCCGTGCTGGATGAAGGAGCCGTCGGCGTAGAGCCCGTCCCCCTTGGTGACCTGGGGGAAGACCGGTGCCAGGGCGTCCCGGGCGAGCGCGAGCTTGGCGCCGGAGGCGCCGAGCGCTCCGCGCACGGCGACGACGCGGCACAGGTCGACACGGTTGGCGCCGGTGCTGGTGCCGGTGTAGGAGCCGAGTGCGGAGTCGGGCACGAAGTGGTCGACCGCGGCGAGGAGGCCGGTGCGCCGGGGGGCGCCGGCCTCGTCATGGAGCAGGGTGAGGGTGTCCAGCAGCAGTCCGGGGGTGCCGATCTGCCACTCCCACCAGTTGCCGTGCGGGGCGGCGCCCGCGTGGTAGGCCCGGGCGTGGACGTGGTCGAGCCCGGCGAGGGTGTCGGCGGCGAGGGTGGCATCGCCGGTGAAGCCGGTGCCCGGCTGGGCGTAGGCCCGGGCCATGGTGAGCAGCCGGGCATGGCTGAGGGTGATCCCGGCGGGCGGGTCGAAGGGGGCGTCGGGCCAGAGCGAGGTGGGGCCGGGGCGCATGCTCTCCCGGTGGGCCCGGGCCTGGGCACCGGTGCGGCGCAGGACCGATGCATAGGGCTCGGCGGCCGGGTCGTAACCGGCGCCGAGCACCAGGGCCCGCCAGCGCTGCCGCAGGGCCGCGAACTCGTCGTCCGCCGCGGCGGCGGGCACCAGGGCGCAGCCGAGCGTGGTCAGGGCGGCGGTGAGGAAGAAGCGGCGGGTGCTCACCGTGGCTGATTAGCACGGCCGGGAAACGGTGGCAATGCCCATGTCACCGAAACTCCCCACCCTCACTGTTGAAAGTTGAACCAGATCTCGCTACGGTGTCCTCGTTGAAAGTTAAACGACTTTCTCAAGGATCACAGGAGTAGTCATGAGCCTCTTCTCTCGCCGCGACAACACCACCCCCGCGGCCGCCGTCCTCCCCGTGGACCCGGCGCTGGCCGCCCTGTCCGGTGGCTACACCGTCGACCCGGCCCACAGCAGCATCGGCTTCACCGTGCGCCACGCCATGGTCACCAACGTCAAGGGCACCTTCACCGAGCACCAGGGCTCCCTCCAGCTCGACGGCACCGACCCGTCCCGCTCGGGTGCCTCCCTCGACGTCCAGATCGCCAGCGTGGACACCGGCATGCAGGACCGCGACGCCCATCTGCGCGGCACCGACTTCTTCGACGCCGAGCGGTTCCCCCTGATGACGTTCCGCTCCACGGCCGCCGAGCAGCTCGGCGGCGACCGTTACCGCGTCACCGGCGACCTCACCATCAAGGACGTCACCCGCCCGCTCGCCATCGACCTGGAGTTCAACGGCGCGGCCACCGATGTCTACGGCAATGAGCGCGTCGGCTTCGAGGGCAGCGCCGAGATCCTGCGCTCCGACTGGGGTCTGACCTGGAACGCGGCCCTGGAGACCGGCGGGGTGATGGTCAGCGACAAGGTCAGGCTGACCTTCGACATCTCCGCCATCAAGAGCGCACCCCAGGCCTGAGCACATGCGGCCGGAGAACCGAGGCGCGGTGCACGGCGATGCGGCCCGCCGTGCGCCTCACCCCTGTGGCTCGGCGCCCGCGCGCCACAGGCCGTACGCATAGGCGTCGTCCAGGGCCTGCCAGGACGCCGCGATGACATTCTCCGCGACCCCGACCGTGGACCACTCGCCGCGCTCGTCGCTGGTGGAGACCAGTACCCGGGTGATCGAGCCGGTGCCCTGGCCGCCCTCCAGGATGCGGACCTTGTAGTCGGTCAGCTCAAGCCGGGCGAGCTCCGGATAGATGCGCTCCAGCGCGGCACGCAGCGCGCGGTCCAGTGCGTTGACCGGGCCGTTGCCCTCGGCGGTGGCGACGATGCGCTCGCCCTTGGCCCACAGCTTGACCGTCGCCTCATTGGCGTGCGTCCCGTCCGGGCGGTCCTCGACGATCGCGCGCCAGGACTCCACCCGGTAGTAGCGCAGCGGTCTGCCGGTGACCTCCGCGCGCAGCAGCAGCTCGAAGGAGGCGTCCGCCGCCTCATAGGTGTAGCCCTTGGCCTCCCGCTCCTTGACCCGCTCGACGACCCGGCCGATCAGCTCGCGGTCACCGCCCAGGTCGACGCCCAGCTCCTTGCCCTTGAGCTCCACGGAGGCCCGGCCCGCCATGTCGGAGACCAGCATCCGCATGGTGTTGCCGACCCGCTCCGGGTCGATGTGCTGATAGAGGTCGGGATCGACCTTGATCGCGGAGGCATGCAGCCCGGCCTTGTGGGCGAAGGCGGAGAACCCCACATACGGCTGATGGGTGGCGGGCGTGAGGTTGACGACCTCGGCGATGGCGTGCGAGACCCGGGTCATCTCCACGAGCTTTCCCTCCGGCAGCACCCGGCGGCCGTATTTGAGCTCCAGCGCGGCCACGACGGGGAAGAGATTGGCGTTGCCCACGCGTTCGCCGTAGCCGTTGGCGGTGCACTGCACCTGGGTGGCACCCGCGTCCACCGCGGCCAGGGTGTTGGCCACCGCGCACCCGGTGTCGTCCTGGGCGTGGATCCCCAACCGGGCGCCGGTGTCGGCGAGTACGGCCCGTACGGTCTCCCCGACCTGCGCGGGGAGCATGCCGCCGTTGGTGTCGCAGAGCACCACCACATCGGCACCGGCCCGGTGCGCGGTGCGCACCACCTCGGTGGCATAGCCGGGGTTGGCACGGTATCCGTCGAAGAAGTGCTCGCAGTCGACGAAGACCCGCCGCCCGTGCGCGCGCAGGTGCTCGACGGTGTCGCGGACCATCGCGAGGTTCTCGTCCAGGGTGGTGCGCAGCGCGAGTTCCACATGCCGGTCATGAGACTTGGCCACCAGGGTGACCACCGGGGCCTGTGAGTCGAGGAGCGCGGCGACCTGGGGGTCGTCCCCGGCCCGGACGCCCGCCCTGCGGGTGGCCCCGAACGCGACCAGCCGGGCGTGCCGGAAGTCGATCTCGGCGCGGGCCCGCCGGAAGAACTCCGTGTCCCGGGGGTTGGCACCGGGCCAGCCGCCCTCGATGAAGCCCACCCCGAAGTCGTCCAGGTGCCGGGCGATGGTCAGCTTGTCGGCGACGGTGAGATTGATGCCCTCGCGCTGCGCGCCGTCGCGCAGCGTGGTGTCGAAGACCTGAAAGCCGTCGTCGGGGGCGTCGGTTGGGTCCGTCATGCTGCTGTGACTCCTGTCGGATCTCGGTCTACCGGAATGACCGGCTCCACCGTCCCTCCATGGTCCCTCACGCAACGCTCCCGGCGGCGGGTGGGCCGGAAACGAAAAAAACCTCTCGCGGGTGCGAGAGGTCTGCGCGCGGGTCTTGGGACGACGGTGTCCGCGCCGTACCGGGTCGTACGGGGCGGTCACTGCGGACCGGCGCGCCTGCTGCCAATAATCGTGGCGAGCGAGAACACGAGAGGGAGTGTTGCACATCCGCCCACCGGACAGCCGGGCCGTCTCAGCATGTGAGCAGCTCTGTGCCCCAGGGCGGCTTGACCGCGCTCAAGCGGGCACGACGTCCCGTTCCGACTGCTCGGGCGTTCCGCCGCCCAGCCGCTTGAGGTCGATGTCACGGGTCTCGCGCATGGTGAGGTAGACGACCAGCGAGACCGCCGCACAGCCCGCCACATACCAGTAGAAGCCGGACTCGATGCCGCCCTTCTTGAACCACAGCGCCACATATTCGGCCGTCCCGCCGAAGAGCGCGTTGGCGATCGCATAGGGCAGGGCAACGCCCAGTGCCCGTACGCCCGTTGGGAACAGCTCGGCCTTCACACAGGCGTTGATCGACGTATAGCCGGTGACCACGACCAGCGCCAGCAGGGACAGCCCCAGGGCGGGCCAGAAGGAGCCCGCGCGCTTGAGCAGCGTCATGATCGGCACGGTCAGGAAGGTGGAGCCGACCGCGAAGGTGATCAGCAGCGGACGGCGGCCGATCCGGTCCGAGAGGGCACCCGCGAGGGGCTGCAGCGCCGCGAAGATCAGCAGGGCGCAGAAGCTGACCAGGGTGGCGGTCCGCTTGGGCATTCCAGCGCTGTTGGAGAGGTACTTGGTGAGGTAGGTGGTGTAGGTGTAGTACGCGACCGTGCCGCCCATGGTCAGCGCGATCACCAGGAACGCCTCGCGCTTGTGGCGCAGCAGCGCCGTGATGGTGCCCCGGTCCCGCTCGTCGCTGTCGCTCTCCTGGTAGGTGTCCGTCTCCAGCAGGCTGCGCCGCAGATAGAAGATGACGGCCGCGCCCAACGCGCCCACGATGAACGGGATGCGCCAGCCCCAGCTGTGCAACTCGCCGCCGGAGAGCGTGTGCTGGAGGATGATCTGGATGCCCAGGCCCAGGATCTGACCGGCCGTCATGGAGACATACTGGAAGCTGGAGGCGAAGCCCCGGCGGCCGGGAGCGGATGCCTCGGTGAGGTAGGTCGCGCTGGCCGCGTACTCGCCGCCCACGGAGAGCCCTTGGAGCAGCCGGGCGACCAGCAGTACCGCGACCCCGCCGTATCCCGCGACGGCGTAGGTGGGCGCGACGGCGATCAGCACGGCGGACACGGACATCAGGGTGACGGTCAGGGTGAGCGCCGCCTTGCGGCCGCTCCGGTCGCCGACGCGGCCGAGCAGCCAGCCGCCGACGGGGCGCATGAAGAAACCGACGGCGAAGATGCCTGCGGTGTTCATGAGGTTGGCGGTGTCATTGCCCTTGGGGAAGAAGGAGTTGGCGAAGTACGTCGAAAAGCTGGCATAGACAAACCAGTCGAACCACTCGACCATGTTTCCGGCCGAGCCGACCCAGATCTTCTTCCAGTGCTGTCCCATGGGGGCCACCGTGCGGCAACGGCACGGTTCCGGACAAGGGCCGGGTGACAACGATCATGTATCGCAGGACGGGCCACCGCAGCGGCCCGTCCTGCGCGTGGGGAGCTACCCCAGCCGGTGCATCCAGCCATGGGTGTCCGGGGCCGCCCCGGTCTGGATGTCCAGCAGCGCCTTGCGCAGCTTCATGGTGACCTCACCGGGCCGACCGTCGCCCACCGTCCAGTCGGCGCGGGTGGACTTGACCGAGCCGACCGGCGTGATGACGGCGGCGGTGCCGCAGGCGAACACCTCCGTCAGCGAACCGTCCGCGGTGCCGTTCTTCCAGTCGTCCACCGAGATCCGGCCCTCGGAAACCTCGTGGCCGAGGTCCTCGGCGATCGTCAGCAGCGAGGCACGGGTGATGCCGGGCAGCAGCGAGCCGGTCAGCTCCGGGGTGACGATGCGGTCGCCGTACACGAAGTAGAGGTTCATGCCGCCCATTTCCTCGATCCAGCGGCGCTCCACCGCGTCCAGCCAGACCACTTGGTCGCAGCCCTGCTCGGCGGCCTGCGCCTGGGCGACCAGGGACGCGGCATAGTTGCCCGCGCACTTGGCGGCGCCGGTGCCGCCGGGGGCGGCGCGCACATACTCCTCGGAGAGCCACACCGAGACGGGCTGCACACCACCGGGGAAGTACGCGCCGGCGGGCGAGGCGATCACGATGAAGAGGTACTCGTTGGCGGGCCGCACGCCCATCCCGACCTCGGCCGCGATCATAAAGGGCCGCAGATAGAGGGAGGCCTCACCGGAGTCGGGCACCCAGGCCACGTCCTGGGCGACCAGCGCGTCGCACGCCGCTATGAAGGTCTCGACCGGGAGCTCGGGCATGGCCAGCCGACGGGCGGAGGCCTGGAAACGCTTGGCGTTCTCGTCGGGCCGAAAGGTGGCTATGGAGCCGTCGGGCCGACGGTAGGCCTTGAGGCCCTCGAAGATGGCCTGCCCGTAGTGCAGGGTCATGTTCGCGGGATCCATCGCCAGCGGTGCGTAGGGCACCAGCTGGGCATCGTGCCAGCCGCGGCCCTCGGTCCACTTGATGGTGACCATGTGGTCGGTGAAGTGGCGGCCGAAACCGGGGTCGGCCAGGATGCGCTCGCGCTCCGCGGCGGGCAGCGGCTGCGAGGAGGGCTTCAACTCGATCGGGAGCGTACTCATGGATGCGTGTCCTTCACTCTGAGGGTGGCGGACCGCGCTCACTCCGTCCCGATATGAGTCGGAACGTCCGAGCTTCGCCTCTTGTCGCGGCCCCACGTCCGATTATCGCCCGTGGGGAACCGTGCGGAAAACGGCTGCGCGGCCCGGAGAACGGTGGTGCCGGGCCGCGCGGACCAGGGCGTGCCTTATGGATCAGGGCGGGCCCTGCGGCGTCTGGTGCGGTGCATCGCAAGACGGAGCATTACCCGCGTACTGGGCGTACTCGGGTGATGCGACAACGCGGCGAGGCGCCGTGCCAGGCACCGCAGGGCCCGTGCCGACCCATCGGACACCCCCTAGCGCGGGCCGCTCCCGGTGGCCCGGCGCAGTTCGGTCTCCTGCCGGGTACGGGCGACCCGGCCGCGGACGAGGAACCCGCCGACCAGAGCCGCCACGATCAGCGATCCTGCGGGGAGAGCCGGTGGATCAGGTCACACGCCCGCCCGGAGCCGGTGTGGCATCGGTCACTCGGCAGGGAAGCGGGGTTGCCGACGGCCGTTATCGGCCGGGTGTGCGGGGCCGAGGCCCGCCCCGGAGGGGGTGATCGCGGGAAAGTCCGTCGGCGCCTCACCGCGGTGGCCGTTTTCCAGGGCGATGAACTCCCGTGTTCCGGCGGCCCATTGGCCGGATGCCCGCCAGCCGGCCGCCCGTGCGTGGCGGAGCAGGGCCCGAGTGCCGGTTCTCGCCCAGGGGAAGGGCGCGCCCAGTCCCCCGCGTCCGTCGTCCACCCGTACCCGCAGGCGCTCGTCGACGTCCGCCGGGGCGGCCTCGGCCAGCAGCAGGCCGCCCGGTGCGGTGATCCGGGCGACCCGCCTCAGCAGGGCACGGGGGTCACCGCCGATGCCGATGTTGCCGTCGATGAGCAGTGCGGTGTTCCAACGGCCCTCGCCGGGAAGGGAGTCGAAGACCGACCGGCACAGCGCCGCGCCGCCGGTGCGCCGGGTGCGGGCGACGGCCGCCGGGCTGACGTCGACGCCCAGGGCGGGGTGGCCGCGGGCGGCGAGGGCCGCGACCAGGCGGCCGGGGCCGCAGCCGATGTCCAGGACGGCACCCCGGCACCGGTCGAGGACGGTCAGGTCGGCGGAGTCCGCGCCGGAGCACCAGCGCTCGACGTCGAGGGGCAACAGCCAGCCGTCGGCACGGCGCAGGAAGAGCGGACCCTGTCCGAGGCCTATGGCGTCGGCGTAGGGGTCCGTGTGCCAGGGCCGCAACTCCGGGCGGGGTGAGGTCAGTTCGCCGGTGGTCATCGGGCCGTGCCACCCCGGAGCCGCTCAACAGCAGCGGCGAAACCGCCGTGCGGTGCGAGGGCGGCGACCTGGGCCGCGTCCTGGGCCGTGTCGACGTCACGGAGCGGGGGGAGGTCGCCGACCCTGAGACCCGCCTCGGTCAGCCGCCGGCGTTGCAGCGCGCCGGTGCTCGGGGTGGACATGGGGACTCCGCGCAGGAGTTCGGGGCGGGGTTCGGCGAGGCCGAGGGCCCAGAAGCCGCCGTCCAGGGCGGGGCCGAACCATGCGTCGCAGGAGTGCCAGGCATCCTCGGCCAGTGCGGGACGCAGCAGGTCGGCGGTGAGCTGGGGGGTGTCCATGCCGACGAGCAGGGTGGGGCCCGTACATTCCGCGAAGGCGGCCGCGAGCCGTTCGTCCAGTCCGCCGGGGTGCTGGGGTACGACCTCGAAGCCGTCGGGCAGCCAGGGGCCGGGGCGGCCGTCGAGGACGAGGGTGCGGCGCCGGGCCGGCATGGCCCGTACGGCCCGCAGGGTGTCGGTGAGGGACGCCTCGGCGAGGGCGGCGGCCTCGTCGGGGGTGTAGGGCGGGGTCAGCCGGGTCTTGACCCGGCCGGGCAGCGGCTCCTTGGCGATGATCAGGATGGCGGTCATCAGGCGGCCGCCCCCGGCAGTGGCGTCGGCAGCGGTGCCCGCAGGACCGCGCGCATGTCCCGCACCGCCTGCCAGGTGCCGCGCCAGGTGCCGGTGACCTTGGAGGTGCCGGTGCGCGGGCGGTAAGGGACGTCCGCCTCGGTGATGCGCCAGCCGGCGTCGGCCGCGCGGACCACCATTTCGAGCGGATAGCCGCTGCGCCGGTCGGCGAGGCCCAGGGCGAGCAGCGGTGCGCGGCGGGCGGCCCGCATGGGGCCGAGGTCGTGCAGGGTCAGGCCGGTGCGCCGGTGCAGCAGGCGGGCCAGGGCGGCGTTGCCCAGCCGGGCGTGCAGCGGCCAGGCGCCCCGGCCCTGGGGGCGGCGGCGGCCGAGCACCAGGTCGGCCGAGCCCTCGCGGATGGGCGCGAGGAGCGCGGGCAGCAGTCCCGGGTCGAGGGAGGCGTCGCAGTCGCAGAAGCACACCAGGTCCGCCGTCGCGGCCAGCAGCCCCGCGTGGCAGGCGGCGCCGAAGCCGCGGTGCGGTTCCCGGACGACGGTGGCGCCGAGTGAACGGGCGAGGCCGGCGGAGCCGTCGGTCGAGCCGTTGTCGACGACGATGGCTCGCCAGCCGTCGGGGACGTGCGCCAGCACCCAGGGCAGGGCGGCGGCTTCGTCGAGACAGGGAAACACGATGTCGACGGGTGGGGAGGTGGTGTCGGTCACACCCCACACCCTACGGAGACAAATGAGACATTTAGGATCCAAGGTCCTTACAAAACAAGGACGTCGGGCCCGGCCGCCCCGGCTCCCCCGTCATCCCGCCCCGGACTTTGCCAGGCTTGCCCCATGCAGACCCCATTGCCCGCCCGGGTACTCGTGGTGGACGACGACCCGACCGTCGCCGAAGTGGTGGCCGGATACCTGGACCGGGCCGGCTTCACCGTGGACCGCGCCCCCGACGGCCCCGCGGCGCTGGCCCGGGCCGCCGCCGCCCGGCCCGATCTCGTCGTACTCGATCTGATGCTGCCCGGCATGGACGGCCTGGAGGTGTGCCGGCGGCTGCGCGGCGAGGTCCTCGGGGGCGGCCCGGTGCCGGTCGTCATGCTGACCGCGCGCGGCGACGAGGACGACCGCATCCTCGGCCTGGAGGTCGGCGCCGACGACTATGTGACCAAGCCCTTCTCGCCCCGGGAGCTGGTGCTGCGCGTGGAGTCCGTGCTCCGCCGCGCCCGGGCCGCCGCACCGGCGGCCGCGCCCCCGCTGCGCGCCGCCGGGCTGACCCTCGATCCGGTGGCCCGCCGCGCCACCCGGAACGGCACCGAACTCGCCCTCACCCTGCGCGAGTTCGACCTGCTGGCGTTTCTGCTGCGACATCCCGGGCGGGCCTGCGGCCGCGAGGAGCTGATGCGCGAGGTGTGGGGCTGGGAGTTCGGGGACCTGTCCACGGTGACCGTGCATGTGCGGCGGCTGCGCGCCAAGATCGAGGACGACCCGGCCCAACCGCGCCTGATCCAGACCGTCTGGGGCGTCGGCTACCGGTTCGAGGGCGACCTCGAAGGGGAGCCCGGGGGCGGCGGCCATGCGTGATGTGCTGCTGATCGCCCTCTACGCCTTCCTGGGCGCGGCCGCCGCCGGGCTGCTGGGCGCGATCGCGCTGCGGGCGCTGCGCCACCGGTCGGTGGCGGTGTCGCTGACCGTGGTGGCCGCGGTCTCGGTGACCGCCATGCTGACCGGGACGCTGGCCGTGGCGCAGGCGATGTTCCTGTCCTCCCATGACCTCACGGTGGTGACCACGGTCTGTGCGATGGCCGCCGTGGTCTCGCTGGCGACCGCGCTGCTGCTGGGCCGCTGGGTGGTCGCGCGCAGCAACGCCCTGACCCGGGCGGCCCGTTCCTTCGGCGAGGGCGGCAGCTTCGCCGCCCCGGCCGGGGATGCCACGGCGGAACTCGCCGAGCTGGCCCGGGAGTTGGCGGCGACCAGTGCGAAACTCGCCCAGTCACGGGAGCGGGAGCAGGCGCTGGAGACCTCCCGGCGGGAGTTGGTCGCCTGGATCTCGCACGATCTGCGCACCCCGCTGGCCGGGTTGCGGGCGATGTCCGAGGCGCTCGAAGACGGCATGGCCGATGAGCCGGAACGCTATTTCCGTCAGATCCGCACCGAGGTGGACCGGCTCAACTCGATGGTCGGCGACCTCTTCGAGCTCTCCCGCATCCATGCCGGGGCGCTGCCGCTGAGCCCCAGCCGGATGTCGGTGTACGACCTGGTGGGCGACGTCCTCGCGGGGGTCGGCCCGCTGGCGCGCGAACACGGCGTACGGCTGAGCGGGGACCGGGTCGACGCGGTCCCCGTCGAGGTCGACGGCAAGGAGATGACGCGGGTCCTGGGCAACCTCCTGATCAACGCCATCCACCGCACCCCGCCCGACGGCACGGTCGCGGTGGCCGCGCGGCGCGAGGCCGACACGGTGGTCCTGTCGGTCACGGACGGCTGCGGCGGCATTCCCGAGGAGGACCTCCCCCGGGTCTTCGACACCGGCTGGCGCGGCACCGCGGCACGCACCCCTCCGGCGGGGGCGGGGCTGGGGCTGGCCATTGTGCGCGGCATCGTGGAGGCGCACGACGGACGGGCGGCGGTGCGCAATGTGCCGGGGGGCTGCCGGTTCGAGGTGGTGCTGCCGGTGGGACGGCCGTAGGGGGTGCCCGATGGGCCGGCATGAGCCTTAGGGGGTGTCCGGTGGGCCGGCACGGGCCCTGCGGCCCCGCTACCGTGGGCGGCGGGATTCGATCAGCGGGCCCAGGACCCGGGTGCCCGGGCCGATCCGCCCTCCGGGGCCGGGGAGTTGGGTGGTGTTGTCCGCCGTGACCGGGTCGCCGCAGTGCGGACAGGTGAGCACCGCGGTGGTGTCCCGGCCGCAGGAGAGGTGGTGGATGCGGGCCGGCGGGCCAGCCGGGCCGGCGTACCAGCGGTCACCCCAGTTCATCAGGGCGAGCAGCACCGGGTAGAGCTCCTTGCCCTTGTCGGTCGCGCGGTAGTGCTCGCGGGGCGGCCGCTCTTGGTACCGCTCACGGACCAGGACCTGCTCCTCGGTCAGCCGGGAGAGCCGGGCCGCCAGGACCTTGCGGGAGATCCCCAGGTCATGGGCCAGGTCATCGAACCGGGTGATTCCCGACAGCACATCTCTCATGATCAACGCGGTCCATGCGTCGCCGAACAGGTCGGTGGCTCGGGCGATGGAGCACGCCACATCGGCGAGCGGGGTGCGGGTCATGCCGCCAGGGTACTCAAGTTCCCTCAAGAAACCCACTCTGGTACGTTCCCTGAGGGAACCCTGCCGGGGAACTCCGCTCCGCACCAGGGGGATTCCGCACCAAGGGAGATAGGGAGATCGCCATGACCGCTGCCCCGCGCATCGAGCTCGACTCACCGGCCCCCGAGGCGGTCGACGGCCGTCAGATACGCGCCGTCACCTTCCAGCGGATCCGCCTGAGGTATGTACGGAACACCCTCGACCGGCTCGGCCTCCCCGCCGCCGGGCGCAGCACCCTGGTCGTGGGAAGCGGCCGCGGGCTGCTCGCCCGCGGCCTGGCCGGACTGGGGCTCGACGTCACGGCCGTCGACCCGTCCGCCGCCGCCACCGCCATGGCCCGGGAGACGAGCGAACACGAACATCTCGGCATCCCGCACACCAGTGCGCCCGCCGAGGAACTCGGGCTGCCGGATGCCTCGTTCGACCTCGCCTACTACGCCGACACCTTCGAGGTCACCGCACGGCTCGACCGCGTCCTGGCCGAGGCCGCCCGGGTGCTCAAACCCGGCGGGGTGCTGCTCTACGACACCGTCAACCGCACGATGGTGTCCCGGCTGATCTATCTCGGCGCCTTCCAGACCCTCCCGATGACCCGGATCATGCCCCCCGGCCGCTATGCGGCCGACCGGCTGCGGCCCCCGGCCGAACTGGCGCGGGCACTGGACCGGCACGGCCTGCACAACGAGGAGATCTGCGGCTTCAAGCCCACGGGCCCGGGTCCGCTGATCAAAGCCACCCTCGCGCTGCGCCACGGCCGGATCACCGATGAAGAAGCCGCATCGGTGGTCGACTTCGTCCTGGCCCCCGGCCACCGCCCCGTGGTGACCTACTTCGGGCAGGCTCGCAAATAGGCGACGAACCCGATCACCGGTCTTCTTCGGAGAGAGCGCTCCGCACTTCCTTGCCCGCCTTGTCGAGCTGCTCCGGGGATTTCTCGCGGAGGGCTCGCTCCTGGTCGGCCTTGGACATTCCGGTCAGGAAGAACCTGGCGTCATCGGAGAGCTTCTTGCGCCTGTCGTCGGATTCACCAGCCATGGGGGCACCCTTTCCGGTGGGTCGGCGGCCTTACTCCACCTTCGCCGCCCCCACTGCGGCCTGCGCGCCGGCTGACCCATTCGAGGGAGCGGTCAGCCGGCGACCTGGGCCACCGCGAGGGCCTTGTCGATGCGCATCCTGACGAGCAGCTCCCCGGGGACGCCATTGCGGGCGCCATACTGCTCGGCCAGTTCCTCGCCCATATAGCGGGCGGCGATCCGGGTCGCCCAGTGGCGGACCTCGGGAAGGTCCTCGCTGAGTTCGGCCCGGCCCTCCAGGACGACAAATCCGAACGGCGGCCGGTCGTCGTCCACGCAGAGGGCGGCCCTGCCATCGCGGGCGAGGTTCCGCCCCTTGACGGTCTCCTTGCCGGTGTTGAACACCAGGTCCTCGCCGTCCAGCAGGAACCACACCGGAGCGATGTGCGGGCGCCCGTCGGCCCGTACGGTCGAGAGCTTGCCGGTCCGGGTGCCCTCGGAGACGAACTTCCGCCATTCGTCCTTGCTCATCTTCTGTGCCATGCGGCCATCCTCTCCCGGCCTCTCCCGGAACGCACAGCGGCGCCGACGATCTGGATGCCGCGGTCGGAGCGGGCTTGACCTTGACGCTGGGTCAACCCTCCATCCTTCCGGCAGGAGCTTCCTCGCAGCCGCCTGGAACAGCTCCGCAAGGGAGGCAGATGACCATGACAGCAGCCCAATCGATCGCCGGTCCGGCGATCCATGTGCAGGGCCTCGCGAAGGCGTACGGGAAGCTCGAGGTGCTGCGCGGCGTGGACTTCGACGTGGCGCGGGGCAACATCTTCGCCCTGCTCGGCTCCAATGGCTCGGGCAAGACCACGACCGTGCGGATCCTCGCCACGCTCCTCAAGGCCGACGCGGGGACGGCGAGCGTCCATGGCTTCGACGTCGCCGCGCAACCGGCGAACGTGCGGGAGTCCATCAGCCTCACCGGGCAGTTCGCGGCCGTCGACGAGATCCTCAGCGGCCGGGAGAACCTCGTGCTCGTCGCCAGGCTGCGCCACCTCGAGGACCCGGGCGCGATCGCGGATGACCTGCTCGATCGCTTCTCGCTGACCGAGGCGGGCGCGCGCCGGGTGTCGACGTATTCGGGTGGGATGCGCCGCCGGCTGGACATCGCGATGAGCCTCATCGGGAATTCGCCGGTGATCTTCCTGGACGAGCCGACGGCCGGACTCGACCCCGAGGCGCGCATCGAGGTGTGGCATGCGGTCAAGGAGCTCGCCGGCCATGGCACGACGGTGCTGCTCACCACGCAGTACCTGGACGAGGCCGAGCAGCTGGCCGACCGGATCGCGATCCTCCACCAGGGTCGGATCATCGCGAACGGCACCCTCGCCGAGCTCAAGCAGCTCTTCCCGCCCGCCACGGTCGAGTACGTCGAGAAGCAGCCGACCCTGGAGGAGGTCTTCCTCGCGATCATCGGCAGCGACGCCAAGAGCAACGCCACCGGCACAAACAACTACACGAACAGCTAGGGGACAAGGATGACCGCGTATTTCCTCAGCGACACCGTTGTTCTCACGCAGCGGACCCTGCGCCATGTCACACGCAGCATGGACACCATCATCACGACCGTCATCACGCCGGTCGCCATGATGCTGATGTTCGTCTACGTGTTCGGCGGCGCGATTGACGCAGGGTCGGTTTCGTATGTGAACTACATGCTGCCCGGCATCCTGCTCGTCACCATCGCGTCGGGCATCTCCTACACCGCGTACCGGCTGTTCACCGACCTGAAGAGCGGGATCTTCGAGCGATTCCAGTCCATGCCGATCGCACGGTCAGGTGCGCTGTGGGCACATGTCTTTACCTCTCTGGTCGCCAACCTGATCTCGCTCGTGATCGTCGTGGGCGTCGCTCTGCTCATGGGCTTCCGCTCAGCGGCAGGAGTGCCGGCCTGGCTCGCGGTCGCCGGCATCCTGCTCCTGTTCACCCTGGCGCTGACCTGGATCGCCGTGATTCCCGGGCTCTCCGCGTCGTCGGTCGAGGGCGCGGGCGCGTTCGCCTACCCGCTCATCTTCCTGCCGTTCGTCAGCTCGGCGTTCGTGCCCACGGGGACCATGCCCGGCCCGGTGCGCTGGTTCGCCGAGCATCAGCCGGTGACGTCGATCGTCAACACGATCCGCGCCCTGTTCGCCCGGCAGCCGGTCGGCCACGACATCTGGATCGCACTCGCGTGGTGCGTCGGCATCCTTGTCGTGGCGTACGTCTTCGCGATGGCCGCCTATCGCCGGAAGATCGCCTGAGGCAGTCTGGGACTCATGCTCACCATCAGCCAGTTGGCCACGTACGCCGGTGTGACGGTGCGAGCGGTACGCCACTACCACAGGATCGGGCTGCTGCCGGAGCCAGAGCGCGACCGGTCCGGGTACCGGACCTACGATGCCGCCGCGGTCGTGCGGCTGATCCGGATCCGCACCCTGGCAGATGCCGGCGTGCCGCTGGCCAGGGTGCAGGAACTCCTCGACGCCGGCCCGGAGGAGTTCTCCGATGGCGTCCAGGAGATCGACAAGGGTCTGCGTGCCGAGATCCGGCGGCTGCAGGGCACCCGCAGCCGGCTTGCCCGGCTCGCCGCCGGAGAGCACCTGGCGCTCCCCCAGAGCGTCGTGGACTACCTCGACCGGCTGCGCGGTCTCGGCGTCGAGGAGCGGATAGTCGAGCTGGAGCGGGATGCCTGGATCATGATTGCCGCCCAGGTGCCGCACCTGATCGACTCCGTGATCGCCAAGAAGCACGAGCAGCTGGACGACCCCGACATGGTGCGGCTCTACACCTTCCTCACCGGGGCGCTCGACTGGCCGGCCGACGATCCGCGGATCGTCGAGGTCGCCGACATCCTGGAGCGCCTGATGATCCGCGCGGTGCAGGCCGGTGAGGTGGGTGCCGACGGCTTCGACGACCGGTTCGCCCACCTGCTGGACTCCACCATGGTCGAGTCCGCACCGGGCGCCGGGCGGGTGTTGGCGATCCTGGAGGAGCGCGGCTGGAGGGGCTGGACCCGCGTCGAGCGAGTGCCTGCCGACAGGCTCAACACTGAGCTGCCGCCATCGTGAAGGCAGGTCAGGTACGGCGAGGGATGCGAGGACGGGTACGGACGGCGGCCCGCAGCTCGTCGACCTGACGGCGGACGTATGCGATTTGTGGCGCCCCAACAGGCTCGGAGACCGCGGAGCGGTGGTCGCTGTGGCAGGTGCGGCAGAGGCCGCCGGGGAGGGCTTCGGGTCGGCCGGGGATGCCGCAGTTGGTGCATTCCATGGTGAGGGCGGGGGTGGTGGTGGGCGGTGCCGGTGGGAGTTCGGGGGGCATTTTGTCGGTGAGGCGTTTGCGGGCGAAGGCGCCTGCGGAATGAACGGTGTCGGGAAGGCCGGCGGTAAGGGCGCGGGTCAATTCGGCTGTGGACGCGCCGCGTTGGAACCAGTCGGCGGCGAGGGGTTCGAGGGCGGAGCATTCGGCGGCCGAGAGAGTCATGCGGGGGTCG
>NZ_JBDJPF010000087.1:0-18778 GCF_054957865.1 Streptomyces xingningensis | reverse complement strand
CGCAGCCCCTCCTGCCCTCCCCCCCCCAAACCGCGAAGCGGTGCAGAAACACTCCGCACTGGTTGAAGCCCAGCACCCACCACACTTCGTCACCCCCGCAAGGCCGCCCGAAACTCCTCCTCCGACCGGTCACGGCCCAGGACAGCACCGCCCGCGAAGCGGAAGGCCGGAACGTCGTCATTGCCGAACTGCTCCCGGACTCGTCCCAGTTCGGCATGCAGTGCATCCGCTCCGTCGTCGGCTGCGAAAACAACCCCCGCCTCGGTGGCCAGCCGGGCCAGCGTCGCGCCGTCGGCGATGTTCAGACCGTCCGTGAAGTAGGCGCGGAACAGCCGCTCGGCCATGACCTCGCCACGACCCTGGGCGGATGCCTGAGCGAGGAGCCGGTGGGCGTCGAAGGAGTTGGTGAACACGGCTCGTCCGAAGTTCAGTTCAAGGCCGTCCTCGGCGCCGAGGGAGGTATTGGACGCAACCTCGTGGGCGAATTTCTCGCCACGGGTGCGCCGGTAGAAATCGAGGAGCGGCTCGCCGGTGGCCTGTGCCTCGGGAACGAGCTGGAACGGGCGGAAGGTCAGCTCGACTTCGCCGTAGCCTTCGTCGCGGAATCGGCGCGCGGCTCGGACGAGCCGAGTGAATCCGATGTAGCCGTGGACGCATACGAGGTCCAAAGTCAGCTCGACTTGACGCGAATTCCCCATGTCCGGGCCCTCCTTCACCACGGTATCGGGCCGCTCGTCGCGAAGAAGCGGCCACTCGGCCCGTCGGGGCCGGTCATCGCCATCCGCACGATGATCTCGGCACCCTCCGCAACGGATTGCGCACCGGTGTGGCCGTTGAAGTCGGTGGCGGTGTGGCCGGGATCGACCGCGTTGATCCTGATCGACGGGTAGGCGTGGGCGTACTGCACGGTGAGCATGTTCAGGGCGGCCTTGGCGGAGCCATAGGCCGGTGCAGGTATCCAGGTGGGCACGATCGATGCATGGCCCGCGGGATCGGTGGCGACGGTCAGTGACCCCAGGCCGCTGCTGACGTTCACCACGACGGGGGCCTTGCTCGCCGTCAGCAGGGGCAGGAAGGCGTGCAGGACCCGTACGGCGCCGAACACATTGGTGTCGTACACCGCCAGCATCCCGGCGCCGGTGAGCTCACCGGCGTCACCGGCGGGTCCGCGGACGGCCGCGTTGTTGACCAGGACGTCCAGCCGCCCCGACTGCTCCCGGACGAACTCCGCGGCCGCTCGTATGGACTCGTCGCTGGTGACGTCCAGCAGCAGGGGCCGGGCGCCGATCGGCCGCGCGGCCGCCGCGCCGCGCTCGGCGTCACGCGCTCCGAGGTAGACGGTGTGCCCGGCCTCGATCAGGCGCCGGGCGGTTTCCAGCCCCAGGCCCTTGTTGGCTCCGGTGATGAGCGTGGTTGTGGTCATGCCGCCAGTGTCGGTATCTGGGGAGCGGGCAGGGAGTACCAGGTTCTTCCTGGGAAGGGCGATACCAGGCTGCCGCCCGCGCTGTTTGCCCACTGCCGGATACTTGGGCACATGGGCGAGGGCCGGAACAACGAGCTGGGTGAGATGCTGCGGCACTGGCGGGACCGGATGGATCCCGCTTCGGCCGGGCTGCCGAACGGGCGCGCCCGCCGGGCCGCCGGGCTGCGGCGTGAGGAACTGGCGCTGCTCTCGGGTGTGTCCGTCGACTACATCATCCGCCTGGAACAGGGTCGGGGCGGCTCGCCCTCCGGGCAGGTCCTCCAGGGACTGGCGGGAGCGCTGCGGCTGTCAGAACCGGAACGCCGGTATCTGTTTCTCCTCGCGGGAAAGCCCATGCCGATGGGCGATCGGATGTCGGCGTCCCTCACGCCGGGAGTGCGGCGGCTGCTGGACCAGTTGGAGGGGACGCCCGTCGGCGTCTACGACGCGTCTTGGACCCTCAGTACCTGGAACCGGATGTTCGCCGTGCTGCTGGGTGATCCATCGGGACGGTCCGGCCGCGAACGCAATGTGCTGTGGCGCCACTTCACTGGGCTCGTCGACCGGGTCGGCCACACCCCCGAGCAGGAGGCCCGCTTCGAGGCGGCCGCGGTCGCCGACCTACGGGCCGCGGCTGCTCGCTACCCCTCGGACGCCGGCTTGCAGGCACTCATCGCCGAACTGCGCGGCGCCAGCTCCCGGTTCGCCGGGCTGTGGGACTCCCGCACCATGGGCGTGCACACGATGAACACCAAGACGATCCACCATCCGGAGGCCGGGACGCTGGTGCTGGACTGCGACGTCCTCACCGTGCCGGACAGCGATCTGCGCCTGGTCGTCCACACCGCCGCACCGGGCAGTGTCGCCGCCGAGAGGCTTGGACTGCTCGCCGAATCGGCGGCCCTGTGCACCCGGCCGTCGGTCAGGGGATGGTCAGGACGACCTTGCCGGTGACGCGTCCGGTGTCGCCCAACTCATGGCCCTTGGCGGCCTGGCGGAGGGGGAACGACGCCTCGACGACGGGCCTGAGCCTGCCCTCGGTGACCAGGTCGGCGAGGGCGCGCATGCCCGCCTGGTCGGCTTCCACGATGAGCGGGTAGGCGCGGATTCCCCGGGCGGCGGCCCGCTCCGGGAGGTCGTCCGGGAAGTCCCGGACGGCGATGGAGATCAACTGGCCGCCGGGTTTGAGGGTTTCCAGTGACCGGACGGCCGTGTCTCCGCCGAGGGTGTCGAGGACCAGGTCGACCGGGGCGGTCCCGGTGAAGTCCTGGTTCCGGTAGTCGATCAGCTCGTCCGCGCCGAGTTCGCGCAGCAGCGCGTGCTTGGGGGCACTGGCCGTGCCGATCACATACGCGCCCCGCGCCTTGGCGATCTGCACGGCGAGATGGCCCACGCCGCCCGCGGCGGCGTGGATCAGGACGCGCCGCCCGGGCTGTACGTCCGCGGCGTCCACCAGGACCTGCCAGGCGGTCAGGGCGGCCAGCGGGATCGCACCCGCCTGGACGTGATCGATGTTCTCCGGCTTGCGCACCAGCGTGCGGGCCGGCGCGACCACATACTCGGCGAACGAGCCGTGGCCGTGCGGATAGGGGAGCATGCCGAACACCTCGTCACCGACCCGGTGGATCGTCACGCCGGGGCCGACGGCCTCCACCACGCCGGAGACGTCCCAGCCGAGCACCATCGGCAGGCGGTCGATGAGCAGGGCGGCCCGCCGGTGCTTCCAGTCGGTCGGGTTCATGCCCGCAGCGCGGACGCGGACGAGCACCTCGGAGACGCCGGGCGAAGGGCGGTCGATCTCGACCTCCCGCAGGACCTCGGGGCCGCCGTAGGTGCTCTGGCCGATCGCTTTCATCGTGGTCTTCATTGTGGTCATGCGAGCAGCATCCCTGGATCCCGAGCTGCATCGACAGTGGCCTGAAGGCCATGATGTGTAAGGATTGGGCCATGCACCGTGTGGTGGTTCTGGCCCTGGACGGAGTCGTCCCCTTCGAACTGAGCCTGGCGTCCAAGCTGCTCGGGGTCGCCGCCGGACCCGATGGTGGTCCCCTCTACGAGGTGGTCACCTGCTCCGCCGACGGACGGCCGGTGCGGACGGCCGCCGACTTCTCGGTCGCCGTGGAGCACGACGCCTCGGCGCTGGCCGGCGCGGACACCGTGGTCATTCCCGCGTCCGAGTGCTTCGTGGAGATCACCGACAGCCGGAGCCTGCCGCGCCGGACGGCCCGGGCGCTGGCCCGGATCGGTCCCCAGGCCCGGATCGTGGGCATCTGCCTCGCCACCTTCCCGCTGGCGGCGGCGGGACTGCTGGACGGCAGGGCGGCGGCCACGCACTGGCGCTACGCCGACCGCTTCCGGCGGCTGTACCCCCGGGTCGAACTCGCGCCCGATGTGCTCTTCGTGGACGCGGGCCGCGTACTGACCTCGGCCGGGGCCGCCGCCGGCATCGATCTTCTCCTGCACCTGATCCGGTTGGACCACGGCAGCCGCGTCGCCAACCAGGTGGCCCGGCTCTGCGTCGTCCCCCCACAACGCGAGGGCGGCCAGGCGCAGTACGTGGAGCGGCCGGTGCCGAAGAGCTCGGACGCCGGCACGTCCGCGACCCGCGCCTGGGCGCTCGACCGGCTGCACGAGCCGCTCCAGCTCTCGGACCTCGCCAAGCACGCGGGCATGAGCCGGCGCACCTTCACCCGGCGCTTCCGGGCCGAAACGGGGATGAGCCCGGGGCAGTGGCTCATCCGGCAACGCGTCGACCTGGCACGGCAGTTGCTGGAGGACAGCGACCTCCCGGTGAGCCGCATCGCGGAGCGGGCCGGGTTCGGTACGGATGCCACGCTGCGGCAGCATCTGCAGGCCGCGATCGGCGTCTCACCGGGCGCCTATCGGCGTACGTTCCGCGCCGTCACGGCTGAAAGCCGCCGTTGATCCAGTCCCGGAACAACTGCACCCGCTCCGGCGGCCACGGTGGCTCGCCGCTGCCGGGCGGGGGCATCGACCCGCTGGACACCTGGTCGAGGACGCCCTGGGCATGGCCGGGGTCGGACATGTAGGTGAAGTCGTCCAGCAATACGCCCATGGGCCTCATGTGCGCGATGTCCATGTCGGTGAACAACGGACGGATGTCGTGGGCGTAACTCACGCTCATGCGAAACCCCCAGTGCCGATGGCGTTCCTGTCCGTTTGCGGCTTTCCGCACCGGGCCCCGCCAAACGGTTCCCCCGGCCGGTTCAGCCCATCGGGTGCCCGAACCAGCGCTCGGCCGCCGCACGCAGCCCCGCGTCGTCCGAGCCGGCCCAGCACACATGGCCGTCGGGGCGCAGGAGCACCGCGTCGGCGCCGAGGCCGTCGACGGGGGAGGCGGTGGTGCGGTCGATGCGGTTGCGCCAGGGCTTGACCACCTCGGCGAGGCCGTCGGCCGGGCCGAAGTCGAGGAAGAGGCCGCGCCCGGCGGGCAGGGGGAAGTCCGACAGATGGGTGCCGGTGCACGGATGGGCGCCCGGCATGTCGTAGCGGATGTCGAGACCGGAGATCATGCCGGCCAGGTGACGGTTGCCGTCCGGGGTGGCGAGGAGATCGGTCATGATGCCGCGCAGGGCGACGACGTCCTCGTCGGGGATCACCATGACACCCTGGGCCCGGGTGTTCTGCAGGACGCGGGCGCCGACCGGGTGCCGCTCGGAGTGGTAGGTGTCCAGCAGGCCCTCGGGCGCCCAGCCGTGCACCGCTGCCGCGAGCTTCCAGCCGAGGTTGAAGGCGTCCTGCATACCGAGGTTGAGGCCCTGGCCGCCGGCCGGGAAGTGGATGTGGGCGGCGTCGCCGGCCAGCAGCACACGGCCGTTCACATACTGCTCGGCCTGGCGCGAGGCATCCGTGAAGCGGGAGGCCCAGCGGACCTCGCGCAGGTCCAGCCGCGACCGGACCGTGCGCACCCGGGTGAGGGCGGTGCGGACCCCGTCCTCGGTGACCGGGGCGTCGCGGTCGAGGCCCTGCTGCTCGGGTCCGCCGAACAGGATGCGGCAGACGCCGTCGCCGAGCGGGATGAGGAACGTATCCGAGCCGAACGACGGCAGCCTCCACTCGACGGGCAGCGGCGGGTCGGCGTCGATCACCACGTCGGCGACCACCATGGAGATACGGCCGTCCCGGCCGGGGAACCCCACGCCGAGCTCACGGCGGACCCGGCTGCGCCCGCCGTCCGCGCCGACGAGGTACGCCGCGCGCAGGCGGTGCGGACCGTCCGGGCCGGTGGCCGTCACGGTGACCCCGGCGGAGTCCTGCTCGAATCCGGTCAGTTCATGTCCGCGCAGGACGGGGATGCCGTATGTGGCGAGGTGGTCCTCGAGGAATTGCTCGACTCGGGCCTGCGGAATGCCCACTTGATAGGGGAAGCGGGTCGCGAAGACCCCGTAGTCCAGCGGGATCCCGGCGAAGTGCCCGTAGGGGAGCCGGGTCACCGCCCGCTCGGCGACCGGATCGAGCCAGCCGCGCAGATCGAGCACCTCGGCGGTGCGCGGCTGGAGGTTGAGCGCCCGCGACTGCCCGGTCCGCTCGGGCGACTTCTCCAGCACGACGGTGCGCACCCCGGCCAGGCCCAGCTCATTGGCGAGCAGCAGACCGGTGGGGCCGGCGCCCGCCACGATCACATCGAAGTCCGTCTCCATATCCTCCCCTTCAGATCTTCAAGCCGTGCCGGTCGATATAACGGGTGTGGAAGAACAGCAGTCCTGCCAGCACCACGAGATACTGCAGGGTGCTCACCAGCGGCACCGAGCCGACCGGCAGCGTGACGGCCAGCACCACGCGTATCGCTGCATCGACCGTGAGGACGGTCCCCCAGATCGCGGTCAGGACGCGGACGCTACGGCGGAAACCGGGCTCGCCCGCCCACCGGGCTCCCAGCTTGTCCACCCCTTCCTCGCCGGCCCTGGCGAGGATGACCGGCCGCGACATGGTCATGACGTACGGGCGCCGGGTCGGCAGCGTACCCAGGATCCACAGTCCCACCAGGCCGAAGAACCAGCTGTCCCTGATGAGCAGCACCCGGGGGCTGCCGGACACCATCGACATCAGCGCACCGACCACCATCAGGCACAGGGTGAACAGCGGCATGACCTCCACCTTTCGGCGCTTCACCATGCCGTACACGACCCACGGCACCGCGAGCAGGCCGCCGATCGTCAGAGCGAGCCACAGGCTCATACCCGCCGCCTGCAGTCCGTAGAAGCCGCCGAGCGGGAGGGCCAGCTCGAAGACGAGCTGTTGCAGGAGGAATGTGCGCAGTGCGGCCTTCTTCTCACGCTCGCTGCGCTGCTGTTGGCGAGGCGCCGTCAGCTCGGTCACGGTGTCCTCCGGGTCGCGTGGTCGAAGATGTCGGCCAGCTCGCGGCCGCACGCCGCCGCGTCGAAGCCCGGTTCGCGTGCGGCGCGGTTCACCAGCGCGTCGATGGCGCCGCGGATCGCGAGCATCATCACCATGGGGTCGAACTCACGGAACTCTCCGGCCTGTTGGCCCTCGCGCATCCGCTCCGCCTGGAGGTTGACCATGGCATCCATCGAGGCGGCGAACTCGTGCATCGTCGGGTCGTCGCCCCGGGTGTTGCCGAGCACCTCGATCAGGGCGGGGAGATGCTTGGGGTACTCCGCCACCAGCGCGAGGTTCCCTTCGATATAGGCCCGCAGCCTGGCGGGCCGGGTGGACTCGGCCTCGATCCTCGGCCGCATATAGGCCTCACCGACCCGCATGACCTCGGCGACGACCTCCCGCATGAGGTCGTCCTTGCCGGAGAAGTGGTACGAGATCATCCCGGTGCTGCTCAGCCCGGCCTGCTTGGCGATCCTCGAGAACGTGGCCTTTGCATGGCCGACGTCCGCGATCACCTCTATCGCGGCCCCCACGATCTGCGCCCGTCGGGCCGCCTCGGTGAACGTCCGGTCCGATGCGCCCGTCTTTTGCTTGGCTGCATCATTTTTTGCTTCCATGAGCAAAACCGTAAAGAGGTTTGCTCGGCCGAGCAAGAGATGGTTCGGTCAAGCAATGACCAAGAGTCAAGGGCCAGGGCTCAAGGGCCAGGATTCAGAGACCGCCGGTGTACAGCAGCTGGTTCGGCGTCGAGGGCTTCACATTCGTCAGCACCCCTTGCGTGGCCTGGGAGTTGAGCCAGCTCGCCACCGCCGCCGAGGTGGCTCCCGGGTTCTGGGCCTTGTAGAGCGCCGCCACGCCCGTCACATGCGGGGCGGCCTGGGAGGTGCCGCTCTTGGTCGCGGGACCGCCGCCCGGCTTGGTGGAGACGATGTCCTGGCCCGGGGCCATGATGCGGACACAGGAACCCCAGTCGCTGAAGAAGGCCATCTCGTCCTTGAGGTCGGTGGCCCCGACGACCACTGCCTGCTGGGCGCTGCCGGGGGAGTTCTGGCAGGAGTCGGTGGGCGGCTGGCCCGGGGCGGCGTTGCCGGCCGAGACCACGGGGAGCACGCCCCGGTCGGCGAGGTTGTCGACGGCGGCATTGGTGGCCGCCGACATCGGGCCGTTGAGGGAGGCGTTCAGCACGGCGGGCGCGGTGAAGTTCTGCGCCACCCAGTCGAGGGCCTGGTCGAGGCGGGCGGTGGTGGTGCTGCCGGTGCAGTCCAGGGTGCGGACGCTGACCAGCGAGACCTTGCGCGCCACGCCATAGTTGGCGCCACCGACGATGCCCGCCACATGGCTGCCATGGCCGGTACCGGTGGGGCAGTCGGAGCCATCGCCGCCGGGAGTGACCAGATCAACGCCCGGCTTGGCGCGGCCGCCGAACTCGGCGTTGGCGTAGTCGATGCCGGTGTCGACGATAAAGGCGGTCACGCCCTCCCCGGTGCCCTTGACATTGAACTGCCCGTCCAGCGGCAGATTGCGCTGGTCGATGCGGTCGAGCCCCCAGGAGGCCGCGGCCACCCGCCTGCCGGCGGACCCGGCCTCGGGCTCGGACTGGGTGAAGGCCGCGTCCTCCTCCACCGCCTGCACCTCCGGGGAGCGGCGGACGCTGTCCAGCTGTGCGGGCGTCAGGGTCGCGGCGAATCCGGTCAGCGCATGCGAGTAGACGATGTCCGGAGTGACCCCCAGACGCGTGCTGAGCGCGCGCGGGCTCGCTCCCTGGTGCAGTCGGACGATGTAGTGGCCCGGTACCGCCTGCCCCGGCGTCTTGTGCAGGGGGGCCAGGGCGGCCGGGACCGGATCGGCCGAGACGGGCGGAGTGGCGACGAAGGGGATGGCCAGCAGTAGCGCCGTGAGCACACAGAGTTTGGGCAGTCTCATGACCTCTGGATATGACGTTCCCGAAGGAGCCGCGACATGGGCTGAGCCAACCGGCGGGGTCCGCCCCCGGGTACGGCCGGGGCGGCCCGAGTTCGCCGGTTCGCCTTGAGCCACCCGGTCCGGTTAGGTTTTCGGACATGACCGATGCTGCTGTCTCTCCCACCTCCGGCGCCGTCGCCGCCGGCCTCGCCACGATCACCGCGGACGGGACCGTCCTCGACACCTGGTACCCGGCCCCCGAGCTGGTCGCCGAGCCCGGCCCCACCGGTACCGAGCGGCTGACCGCCGATCGCGCCGCGGAGCTGCTGGGCGAGACCGCCGCCAAGGCGGTCGGCCCGGACCCGCGCCGAGAGGTCACGATCGTCGCCGTCCGTACGGTCATCGCCTCGCTCGACGACAAGCCGGTCGACGCCCACGACGCCTATCTGCGGCTCCACCTGCTCTCCCACCGCCTGGTCGAGCCGCATGGCCAGAACCTCGACGGCCTCTTCGGCCTGCTCACCAATGTCGCCTGGACCTCACTCGGCCCGGTCGCCGTCGACCGGCTGGAGACCGTGCGCCTGAACGCCCGGGCCGAGGGCCATCACCTGCAGGTCACCAGCGTCGACAAGTTCCCGCGGATGACCGACTATGTCGCCCCGTCCGGGGTCCGGATCGGCAACGCCGACCGGGTGCGCCTCGGTGCCTACCTCGGCTCCGGCACCACCGTCATGCACGAGGGCTTCGTCAACTTCAACGCCGGCACGCTCGGCACCTCGATGGTCGAGGGCCGCATCAGCGCGGGCGTGGTGGTCGGCGACGGCACCGACATCGGCGGTGGCGCATCCACCATGGGCACCCTCTCCGGCGGTGGCAAGCAGATCATCTCGATCGGCGAGCGCTGCCTGCTGGGTGCCGAGTCGGGCATCGGCATCGCGCTGGGCGACGAGTGCGTCGTCGAGGCCGGGCTGTATGTGACGGCCGGTACCCGCGTCACCCTGCCGGACGGGGAGATCGTCAAGGCGCTGGAGCTCTCCGGCGCCGACAACGTCCTCTTCCGCCGGAACTCCACCACCGGCGCGGTCGAGGCCCGCCCGTACAAGAGCAACTGGGGCGGGCTCAACGAGGCGCTGCACAGCCACAACTAGCGCGCGGGCGAGGGGTGTGCCCCGGACCGGGGCACCAACTCGCTCTGGCGCGCCCGGACACGCTGCGCCACCATGGGACCGGTTCCGTCCACGGACAGCGAACAACCGGGAGGCGTCATGAAGCTCGGCAAGCCACTCGCCGTCGGATTCGCGGAAGAATTCGCGGAAGGGACGGAAGAAGTCGCGGAGATGGGGGAGGCGGAAGAGCCCGTGCAACAGCACGCCCCCGAGCCCGCCCCCCGAGAAGCCGCCCCGGCCGGACGATGAGGCTGCGGCTCCCCGAGGAACGCCCGACGGAGCCCCCGACCGGCTACAAGATCGCCTACCCGGTGCTGTCGCACAGCGGCACCCGGGCCGGTTTCACCGGCGTCTCCCTCGGCGGCGGCTCGCCCTATGGTGTGGTGGACGACGCCCGGTGTGTCTACGGCCGCCGCCACCACGCCCCCGCCCGCCGCTGCGACTGCGGCTTCCACTGCCTGCACTCGCTCACCGAGACCATCGGCCTCACCTGCGTCGGCGCGCACCGCCGCGCCGTCGTCCTCGAAGTCAGCGTGCTCGGCTCGTACATCCGCTACGAACGCGGCATGCGCTATGCCCGCCAGCGGGTGCACACCGTCCGCGTCGGGTGCTGCGCCTGCGGCCGCCCGGCCACCCGCTTCACGGACGCGGGCTGGGGGCGGCCCGGCTGGCGGGTGGTGTCCGCCGACTGCGGCGGCTGCGCGCCCGGACTCACCGGTGTGACGTTCGCGGAGTTCGCCCGGCTGGCGGACGGACCGCTGACGATCACCGCCGAGCAGCCCGGCAGCACCGGCGCACCGGCGGCCGCGAACCTACCGGAGCTGATGGCGGAGGCGGCCCTGCTCCAGGCCCGACTCGACTGGTTCCAGAGCCAGTTGGCGAAGTTCCACGGACCCGGGGAGCCCTGATCCCCAGGGCCTGTGCCAACCCATCGGACGCCCCTGGCGTCACAACGCCTGGTGGTATGCCTTCAGCAGTGCCTCCGTGCGGACCTGGTCCGCCGCCCGCAGCGGCGCCCGGACCGGACCGGCGGGCAGGCCCAGCGCGCCCAGCAGCGCCTTGGCCGTCACCGTGCCGGGCAGACCGCTCGCCATCATCAGGGTGATCAGCGGCAGGGCGCGCTGATGGCACTCGGTGGCCGCCGCGTTCGCGCCGCCGTCGAAGGAGTCCAGCACGGCGGCCAGCAGCGGGCCCGCCACATTGGCCACCGTACTGACATAGCCCGCCGCGCCGATCGCGCGCAGCGGAAGGTTCAGCTCCTCGACGCCCGAGTAGTAGGCGAGGCCGGTCGCCGCCATCACCTGCGAGCTGCCCAGCAGGTCGTACGCGCAGTCCTTGACCCCGGCGATGCGCGGGTGTTCGGCGAGCCGCAGCATGGTGCCGACCTCGATCCGGGTGCCGGTGCGCCCCGGAATGTCGTACAGCATCACCGGTATCCCGATCGCGTCGGCCACGGTGCGGAAGTGCTCCGCGATGTCCTCCTGCGGGGGCCTGCTGTAGTACGGGGTCACCACCAGCACCCCGTCCGCGCCCGCCGCCTGCGCCGCCCGGGCCAGCTCCACCGTGTGCCGGGTGTCGGACGAGCCGACCCCCGCCGTGATCCGCGCCCGGCCGCCGACGGCCTCGGCCACCGCCCGGACCAGCGCGCTCTTCTCCGCGTCGCTGGTGGTCGGGGACTCGCCGGTGGTCCCGTTCAGCACCAGGCCGTCGCACCGGCCCTCGGTGACGAGGCGGTCGGCGAGGCGCTGCGCCCCGTCGAGGTCGAGTGCCCCGTCCGCGGTGAAGGGCGTGACCATGGCGCAGACGGTACGACCGAAGGGGCTGGTGGACGGCATCTCGCTCACACTCCAGAGATCTAGGTTGAGCTGGATTCTGGGCCTCTTCGACCGTACAGGTCCATTTACTTGTTCTTCGCCGACCTCTAAGCGCTGCTACGACTTCTTTACGGACTCCGGCGCCACGGCTGAACACCTGGCAGGGGGCCGGGCTCGGGGAGGCGTCTACGCGCGTCAATCCCCGCTGAACCAAGGGGAGTTGTCAAGGTTGCGCAGGCATACCGACCCTGTTGGGTTCATGAACCGGGCGGCATGGTGCGAAACCCGTCTACGCTTGGCCGGTGCGCGCCGCCGGGACCGGTGGGCCGCCATGACGCCAGCGTTACGAGGAGATGACCCCCCTGATGTCCGGAGACCGCCCGACCATGCCGCCGGTGCGGCTTCACCCCGACGCGGAGCTGGCGCGGGACGCGCTCTCCGCGCCGCTGTTCGCCCGCGCCGCACAGCTCGCCCGCTGGGCCGGAGAGGGCACCCCGGTCGGCGCGGGCGGCGAACTCCTCGCCGACCAACTGCGCACCGCCAGCGGACTGCTCGGGCTCGAGAGCGACGAGGACGGCGCCGCCTACACCGCCGAGGCCTGGCAGCTCGCGCTGGACACCGGCCTGGTCGAGTTCACCGAGGACCCGGACGCGGACGCGGTGACCCCGGACTCCGACGCACCCTGCGGCACCGCCGTCGCGGGGGAGGAGCTCGACACCCTGCTGTCCGGCAGCCCGCAGGACATCCTGGACCTGTGGCTCGGCGGCCTGGAGACCGTCCTGGCCGACGCCGCCGCACCGGACCTGGGCGACATTGTCGAGCAGATTTCCGAGGGCGGCGACCTCGACCTCGACTCCCTCGACTGGAACCCGGAGGAGGAGGCCGACTTCCTGGACGGCGTCCTCGGCAACCTCTACCTGCTCACCGCCCTGGACGAGGGCTCGGCCGACCGGCCCGTGCCGCTGCCCGCGCTCGCCGCATCCATGATCGTCCCCGATGACATGGACGAGCCCACCGACGACATCCTGGAAGAGGTCTCCGACGCGATGATGCGCCTGGACGACCAGTTCCGGCTGCTCGCCCCGACCGGCATCGTCGAGTACCAGCCCGTGGACGAGACGCTGATCGAGGAGGTCGACGGCGAGGGTCACATCCGAGAGTCCGTGGACGCGGTGCCCTCCGACCTCCCCGAGGACGAGGACGTCACCCGCTACGGCATGGTCGCCCTCACCCCGCTCGGCATCTTCGCCGTACGGTCCCGGATGCTCGAGGCCGGCGTCGACGCCCCGGCCGTCGGCGACCTCGCCGCACAGGGCGCCGACGAGCTGCTCGCCGCTCTCCCCGCCCACCCCGAGCAGGCCGCCCGTGCCGAAGCCGAACTCTGGCTCGCCCGCCGCACCTCGCCGGAGGCCGCCCGCGAACTGCTCGCCGCCGCCCGCGGCGACGACGAGCAGGCGCCGCTGCGCCGCCTCGCCTGCCAGCAGACCCTCTCGCTGGTCGGCGCCGAGGCCGAGCCCGCACTGCGCGAGGTCCTCGGCGACCGCTGGCTGGGCGGCCTCGCCCGGGTCTGGCTGGCCGAGCGGGACGCCCAGGACATCCCCGACCCGGGCGAGACCATGGTCTTCTGGCTGACCGTGGACACCATCGCGGCCCAGCTCGCGATCGGCGGCGACTCGGAGGAGCTGCGCGGCCTGGTGGCGGACCTGGTCGGGCAGCACAGCGGGTTCTTCGACATGGCATGGCGGGTGGACCATCCGGCCACCGCCGAGGTGCTGGAGGCGATGGGCCGGCTGCACCCGGACAAAAAGGTCGCCAAGGAGGCTCGCAAGGCGGCCTTCAAGGCGAGGTCCCGACGCTGAGGCCGGCACGCCGACGCGCGGGAATCCTGAGCGGACCCGCACGTTGAAGTGATCGTGACCGCTGCACTACGGACCATCCCGTTCTCGATCCTCGACCGCTCCCACACCCGGCAGGGCCACGCCCCCGGCGAGGCCCTGCGCGACACCGTACGGTTCGCGGGGCAGGCCGAGGCGCTCGGCTACCACCGCTTCTGGGTGTCGGAGCACCACAGCGTGCCCGGCGTGGCCGGCTCCGCACCGACCGTGCTCGCGGCGGCGATCGCCTCGGCGACCTCCCGGATCCGGGTCGGCACGGGCGGGGTGATGCTGCCCAATCACCGGACGCTGGTGGTCGCGGAGCAGTTCGGCGTGCTGGAGTCGCTCTTCCCCGGCCGGATCGACATGGGGCTCGGCCGCTCGGTCGGCTTCACCGACGGCATCCGCCGGGCGCTGGGCACCGAGAAGGAGGCCATGGCCGGCTTCGCCGGGCAGCTCACCGAGCTGGCCGGCTGGTTCACGGACGGAGCGGCCGCCTACCCGGAGGTGCACGCCCGCCCCGCCGAGGGCCTGCGCCTGCCGGCGTTCGTCCTCGCCAATGACGCGGGTGCGCAAGTGGCGGCGGAGGCCGGTGCGGCCCTGGTCATCGGCGGGCTCAAGGGCAAGCCCCAGATGCTCGCCGCCATCGGCCGCTACCGCACCGCCTTCCGGCCCTCGGCCTGGTGGGAGCGCCCCTATGTGGTGGTCGCGGGCAATGTCGCCGTCGCCGAGACCACCGAGCGGGCCCGCCGGCTGCTGATGCCGGAGGCCTGGTCGCTGGCCCACTCCCGGACCCATGGCGCCTTCCCGCCACTGCGCCCCGCCGAGGAGATCGAGGCGCCGGCGATGACCGAACGGGAACGGGGCTTCTACGAGGCCGGGTTGAACGGGCACGTCCACGGCACGGAAGAGGAGGTCGCGGCGGAACTCGGCTCGCTCGTCGAGCGCACCGGGGCGGATGAGGTGCTGGTCACCACCAACACCCATGACCGGGCGGCGCTGTTGGAGTCCTACGGCCGGCTGGCCCGGCTGGCCGGGCTGAATCCCGCTTGAACGGCAGATGGCGGGATCTGGTACCTCATTGCCGGTTGGCCGGAGTTCTCCTCCTCCGAGTGCGGCTGCTTCTGCCAGTGTGTGGGCTTCCGTCCGTCGGAGAGAGGAGAAACTCCGTGCCCGACAGGCATGCGCAAGCAGACGACTGCCCGAAGGAACTCCACGTATGCATGGGTCTGAACTCGTGTACCGGCCTTGGCGCCGGAGGCACCGGCGACATGGCCGGGGCCGGCCGGTGCGCGACCGTCCAGCACGTCTGCCATGGTGAAGGAGACTGCCGGGGACAGGGCGGCTGTGGTTATGCCGGCGATGACTTCGAGCAGTTCCACCCGGGCGAGCAGACATGCCGGTACAACGGCAGCTGCGCCAGCCCCATCAATGAGAGCCGGGTGTTCTCCGGCGGCCCGATGAAGGGCAAGAGCGTCTGGAAGCAGGCCCGCCGCCTCTTCGAGACGCGGATGTACGCGGCGGGCAAGGCATATGGCCCGTCCCCGGGCGAAGGCATCAAGGACACCGACATGCCCGACTACGACGCCCACCCTCGACATGCCCGTAGCAACTCGCGCCTTCTACTTGCCGGTTGTGCGTTACATCCCTCAGGGGTGGCCAGTACCGGGTTGCGCCGGGGGCAATGTGCCGTCTGCGCTGCGAAAGGGCGGCAATAGCCCCTGCCCTCTGAGCCAATGGAGTCCCGTCGTGGGTGGCAACGATGAAGTCAACGGGTATGACGTGTACGAGAACGAGATCGTGACCCCGGCTGAGCCGGACCAGGATCAGCAGGAGGGCGACGATGAGTGACACGCCGTTCCCGGACAGGCCGCCCAGCAACCGGTTCTTGATCGGGCTGCTGATCAAGCGCGACCTGCCCGACAAGTCCGGACCCTCCGGGTGGTGCGGCAGGCACCCGAAGGAGCGGACGCGACTGGTGGTCCGCAAGAGGTGGGTCTGCCTCGACTGCGTGCGGGAAGACGGCAGGAACCGGCCGTAGACGTTGTCGCAGTAGCCCCGTCTGTGCCGCCAACTCGGTGCGCACGGACGGGACTTCCGTCCTATGAGGGGTCGCCTGGCTTTTCCGCCGGCCCTGAAGTGGCGAATGCGACCGGCCGGACCGACAGGATGGCCCGATCCTCGGGGCCGGGGAGCGTGGGGACGGCGAGGCCGTAACGACGGGCGAGACCGGCGAAGAACTCCGCACCCGGATCGTCGGCGATCGACTCGATGACGCCTCGGATCTCCAGTGAACGGTAAGGGATGTCGGGATCAGCCGGGGATACGGAGACCCGCGGATCGGCGGTGACATTGCGGAACTTCTGTCCCCGTCGTGAATGGGTCAGTTTCAGGCGTGTGCCATCCCACGCGAACCACATCACGCTGTTCTGCGGCGCACCGTCCGGACGAATGGTCGCCACCCGGGCGAACAGGGGTCGTGCCGGCAGGTCGGCGTGGCCGGTTGGGGGTGCCGGGGCGGGGGCGGTGGCGTCGATGCCGGGTGGTGTGCCGACCGCGCGGGACATGGCCAGGGGGTTGAGGTAGTCGCGCAGGTGCACGATCCGGCCGTCCCGGACCGCAGTACCAGGATGTACGAGAAGAGGAACGACTGGTCCGTGGCGGCCATCCTGCCGTGGAGGTCGTATTCGGCGACGATCACCTCGGGATCGGTGGTTTCGTGTACGACGACGTTGTCGAAACGGTCGAAGATGAAGCGGCTGCCACCGCCGGCGGTCATGCGCTCGCGCCATGCCCGGGTCTGGTCATGCACTACTTCGGTTCCAAGGAGCAGCTGTTCGCTCGGGCCACCGAGACTCCGCCCGGTGAACCGGTCACCGGCTCGCCGGAACAGCTCACCGAGCAACTGCTCGCCACGCTGCACGCCAAATTGACCGACGGGCCGACCGCGACGTTGGCCATGCTGCGCTCGATGCTGACCCACCCGGAGGCGGCCGAAGGGGTCCGGAGCGCGCTCAACCGTCAGCGGCAGCAGCTCGGCAGCGCGTTTCCTGCCGACGATGCCACCCTGCGCACCGGCCTGACCGGCGCGATCACCCTCGGGGTGATCGTCGGCCGCCACCTCCTGCAGCTTGACGGTCTCCGTGACGCACCGCCCGAGCGGATCGTCGAACTCCTGCGACCCTGCATCGAATCGCTCACCCAGGCCCCGAGTTCCACCGGGGCCTGAGGAGCTCATCGCCCCCTGCCGGGCCGTTCCTTTGCGCGCCCCGCCCTCCGCCAGACCACCACCATCCCGAGCACCAGGAGGATCAGGGCCACGATGACGATGCCGCCCTTGATCGCGTAATCCATCAGCAGGTGGTCGACGAGGTCGGACGAGTCCATCGCGAGGGCGGTCATCGCCGCCCGCCCCGTCGCCGTCCGTCCTCCATCCGCCGCGCGACAGCGCGCATCGCCGCCCGTGCGGCAGGGTCGGCGTACTTGCGCGCCTGGTCGAGCCTGCCCCTGCGCTTCAGGGACAGGGCGATGGTGAAGACCACCAGGGCCAGCACCACGATGCCACCCGCTATCAGGCCGAACCTGATGAGCATGAGATTGAGAAGCCGCTCCATGAAGACCCGAACCCTCCCGCTCAGTTTCTATCACGCCTGTGATAAAAAGCAATTTATCACAGGCGTGATAGAAAGAGGGCATGCCCAAGCTCGTGGATCCGGACGCCCGCCGCCGCGAGGTCGTCGATGCCCTGTTCCGAGTCGTCGTACGGGACGGCCTCCAGCGCACCTCGCTGCGGGCCGTCGCCGACGAGGCCGGGCTCAACATCGGCTCGCTGCGTCATTACTTCGCCAGCCAGCAGGAGCTGATGGACTTCGCGATGCAGTCGATGCTCGACCGCGTCAGCGGCCGCCTGCTCGAGCGCGTTGAGCGGATCGGAGACCTGAGCCGCCATGATCGCCCGGAGCGGCTCCGGCTCGCGGCCGATCTGCTGGCCGAACTCCTGCCGCTCGATGAGCGCCGTCGCGCGGAGGTGACCGTCTTTCTCGACTTCAGCGCGGCCGCCCGCACCAACCCCGCCTTCAGGGAGCTCTCGCACCAGGCCGCTGCCGGCACGAGACGGCTGGTGCGCCGCGTCCTCGTCCGGCTCGATGAAACCGGCACCCTGCGCCCCGGCCGCGACCTCGACATCGAGACCGAGCGCCTGGCCGCACTCCTGGACGGGCTCGGCCTCGCTGCCGTACGGCACCCGGGCGTGCTGAACGCGCAGATGTGCGCCGTGGTGCTGCTCGCGCATCTGGACGAGCTGGCCGGCTAGGCGCCGGCTAGGCAGGCAAGGAGTCGCGCAGCTCCTTCGCCTCCTTGAGCAGGGCCGCATAGCGGCCCCTGTCGGCGGCGGCCAGCTGCTCGTAGACCTCAACGGCCTGCTGGGCAGCGGCCCGTGCCTCGGAGCGGCGGTTGGCCTGGACCAGAAACTTGGCCAGGGTGAGCGCGGCCTCTGCCAGCTTCGGCCGGTAGGTGACGGGATCGGACTGGCTGAGGGCGGCGTGGATGTCGCGCACCTCGCGCTCCGGATCCACGGCCTCGGTGGCCCGCCCCGCCTCCAGCAGCCGGACCGTCAGGTTGTACAGGGCCCATGCGAGTTGTGGTTTGTCGCCCAGCCGCCGGTAGACCTCGGCGCCTTCGCGGGTGGCGGTGAGCGATTCATCAGATGCCTCCGAGGAGACCCCCGCCTTCAGGCGGGGGAGGAATCGGACTCCTGCGGAGCAGGGCAAGGGGCTGCGATTCGCCGCCAGGGCGGATCACAGTGCCCTGACTTGCAGATTTGAGATTCACTTGTGGCCCCACTAGTTTGTGAGCATGACCACGATGTGCGTGAGGCGGGCGTTCAGATACCGCTTCCATCCGACCGATGCGCAGGCCGCTGAGCTGTCGCGCACGTTCGGGTGTGTGCGGAAGGTCTACAACCTTGCGCTCGCGGCCCGGACGGAGGCGTGGGCGCGGCAGGAGCGGGTCAACTACAACGCCACCTCGGCGATGCTGACGGCATGGAAGAAGACCGAGGAGCTGGCGTTCCTCAATGATGTGTCCTCGGTGCCGCTCCAGCAGACGCTGCGGCACTTGCAGACCGCCTTCGCGCATTTCTTCGCCAAGCGGGCCAGGTACCCGCGCTTCAAGTCGCGGAAGAAGTCCCGGAAGTCCGCC
>NZ_JBDJPF010000086.1:0-19753 GCF_054957865.1 Streptomyces xingningensis | reverse complement strand
CCCCCCCCAAACCGCGAAGCGGTGCAGAAACACTCCACACCCAGCCCTGACCCGCGCTGGCTACTCTGCGGATGGACAAGGCGGCTCCCTCGGTGAACGCGGTTCGTAGGGGCAGCTGTTCATCGGGTCATGGGCTATGGGTTATGGGCTATGGGCTATGGGTCATGTGATGCGCAATCAGTCGCAGGCCCGCCCCGGTCCGCGCGGGTCGAGCCGCAGTAGGTCCTCCCGGCCGTTCACCGCCAGGGGACCGTAGCCGTGCGACTTCAGTCAACCGCACCGCCCCGCCGTGGTCTTGGCGACTGCATCGGGGAAGACCGTCGGCATGCTGACGTCCGTCGTGCCGTAGTGGCCGTAGTGAAGGTCGCGGCCGGAGGTCTGCGGCGGGACCGGATCGTGGTCGGCGGTGGTGCGCGCACCAGGAGGTCGGGCCGGCGGGTGGGCAGCCGGGCCGGGTGACAGGCCGGGCGGCCGGGGCCGGTGCTGCGGTGGTGGGCAGGGGCGTGGTCATTTGCCGTGGCTGGAGGCCGACCGGGGCCGCTGTGGAATCGTGAAATCCGGTGTTTTCGAAATAGCCGTGCATCATGGGACATTGAGTTATCAACTTCTGCTGAGAAGGCCAAAGCGCTGACGGCCCGGTAACATCCGGTCCACCAGTGAGTCGACGACCCGTGAGGAGCTCAGCGGTGGCGGGAGAACCGCAGGCCGACTGCCTGTTTTGCAAGATCGTCGCAGGAGAGGTGCCCGCGACCGTCGTCCGCGAGACCGGGACGACCGTCGCGTTCCGCGACATCAACCCCCAGGCGCCGACGCACGTCCTGGTGATCCCCAAGGTGCACTACCCGGACGCCGCCTCGCTGGCCGCCGCGGAGCCGCAGGTCATCGCCGACATAATGCGGGAGGCGGGCGAGGTCGCGGCCGGGGACAAGGTGGACGAGAAGGGCTACCGCGTCGTCTTCAACACCGGCACCGGTGCGGGCCAGACCGTCTTCCACGCCCATCTGCACGTACTGGGCGGGCGCGGCTTCAACTGGCCGCCGGGATAGGGCCCGGGACCGTTCCTTGTCCGCCAACGCGGTAAGGCCGTCAGGCCCGCGAGAACTCGTCGTCCTCGGCACCGCCAGCCAGGTGCCCACCCGGCATCGCAACCACAACGGCTATGTCCTGCGCTGGGACGGCGAGGGCCTGCTCTTCGACCCTGGCGAGGGCACTCAACGGCAGATGCTGCGCGCCGGGGTGAGCGCGCACGACCTGAACCGGATCTGCGTGACCCACTTCCATGGCGACCACTCGCTGGGCCTGGCCGGGGTGATCCAGCGCGTCAACCTGGACCGGGTGCCGCATCCCGTCACCGCGCACTACCCGGCGAGCGGGCAGCGCTTCTTCGACCGGCTGCGGTATGCCACCGCCTACCGCGAGACGGTGCGGCTGGCCGAGGAGCCGGTCTCCGGCGCGGGCCGGGTGCTGGCGAAGACCGCCGGATACGCCCTGGAGGCGCGCAGGCTCTCGCACCCCGTCGAGTCCTATGGCTACCGCCTGGTCGAGCATGACGGGCGGCGGATGCTGCCCGAGCGGCTGGCCGCGCGGGGGATCGGCGGGCCGGATGTGGGGCGGCTGCAGCGGGAGGGGGCGCTGGGGGCGGTCACCCTCGACGAGGTGAGCGAGCTGCGGCGCGGGCAGCGCTTCGCGTTTGTGATGGACACCCGGCTGTGTGAAGGCGTATACGAGCTGGCCGAAGGGTGCGACCTGTTGGTGATCGAGTCGACCTTCACCGACGAGGACGAGGGTCTCGCCGTGGAGTACGGGCACTTGACGGTGGGTCAGGCGGCCCGGGTGGCCGCGGAGGCGGGCGTGCGGCACCTGGTGCTCACCCACTTCTCGCAGCGCTATGACGATCCGGCGGTCTTCGAGCGGCAGGCCCGGGCGGCGAGGTTCGGGGGCGAACTCACTGTCGCCCGGGACCTGATGAGGGTTCCGGTGCCCAAACGGCTTATGGCGGGTAGTACATCGGGTTCGCACGGCGGATAGGCCGGTGCGGCGCGAAGCCAGGGGCTTTGCGCCGCACCGGTCGATGTCGCTCTTGTTGCGACTCCGCCTATGCCTCCGCTTACGCTCTCGCGCGCTCGAGGATGTGCTCCGCCACGGCCGGGGAGTCCACCAGCGGGTGCAGTCCCAGCGCGCGCAGCGCGGCGTTCCGGTCACCGTGCACGGCCGCCTCGATCACTCCCCGTTCGACCGCCTTGAGCTGGAGCATCAGCCCCAGTTGGTCCTCTCGCACCGGGGCGCACGGCAGTGGCTGGGCGCCCTTGGCGCTCACCTCGCAGACCGTTTCGATGACTGCCTCGTGGTCCAGCTCCGGCACGATGCCGCCATTGCGGACATTGAGGATCAGCCGGGCCCGCTCGTCCTGGGCCACCGCCCGCATCAGGGCCAGCGCCACCTTGTCGTAGCCGCCGCCCTCCAGGTCGCATGAGTCGCGCTGCCAGCCGCCGCTCGCCGCCCGGGCCTCCGCACCATAGGTCTCCTCGCGTCGGCGCCGGGCCCGCTGCCACAGCTCATACGCCCGCTCCGGCTCGGCCGCCGCCTCGGCGAAGAAACCGCCCTGCTGGTGATCGAGGAACTCGCCCCGGGTCTGCGCCGCTTCCCGCACCGAGCGCAGGGTCTCCCGGCGGAAGTAGTAGTAGTGCAGGTATTCATTGGGCAGCGCGCCCAGCGCCCGCAGCCAGGTGCCGCCGAACAGTTTGCCCTCCTCGATGGAGGACAGCGCCGGGTCGTCCGCCAGCAGGCCCGGCAGCAGCTCATGGTCGCCCAGCCGCAACGACCGCAGCCAGCCGAGGTGGTTGAGCCCCACATAGTCGTACTCGACCAGTTCCGGGTCCGCCCCCGCGGCCCGCGCCGCGCGCCGCACCAGGCCCACTGGCGAGTCACAGATCCCGATCACCCGGTCGCCCAGCACGGACGACATCGCCTCCGTCACCATCCCCGCCGGATTGGTGAAGTTGATGACCCAGGCATCCGGGGCGACCTCGGCCACCCGCCGGGCGATGTCCAGTGCCACCGGGACGGTCCGCAGCCCGTACAGCACCCCGCCCGCGCCGACCGTCTCCTGCCCCAACACGCCTTCGTCGAGGGCGAGACGCTCATCGCGCACCCGTCCAGCCGTGCCGCCCACCCGGATCGCCGAGAAGACGAAGTCCGTGTCGCGCAACGCCTCGTTCAGGCCATCGGCGAACCGGACCAACGGGGCGCCCGGCACCCCCTCCGCCTGTGCGGCCAGCACCGAGGCGATCACGCCCGCGCGAGCCGAGTCCGTGTCGTACAGCACCAGTTCAGTGACGCGGCCCGGCGCATCGCGCCGCGCGTCGTCCAATAGAGCCCGGTGTACCAAGGGCACCCGGAAACCGCCACCGCCGAGAATTGTCAGCCTCATGGCCGGAACGTACCGCAGCATCGGGCACACTGTCCGGATCCGCACCCTGTGAGAGGAGCAGCGAGTACGCATGTCGGATTCCCCGGCGCTTTCGTCGTCTTCGTCCTGTGCCACACCGCAGCCCGCTTTCGAGGGGGCGGCACCGGTCCTCGATCCCCTCGCCGAGGTCCGTTCCGGGGACGATCCGCCGACCGATGTCTACCTCACGGGCACCGTCTTCCTGGACATCATCTTCACCGGCCTGGCCTCGGCCCCGGTGCGCGGCACCGAGTCCTGGGCGCGTGGCATGGGCTCCAGCCCAGGCGGCATCGCCAACATGGCCACCGCGCTCGCCCGGCTGGGCCTGCGCACCTCGCTGGCCGCCGCCTTCGGCGACGACATGTACGGCGAGTACTGCTGGGAGGCCCTCTCCCGGGGCGAGGGAATCGACCTCGGCAAGTCGCGCACGGTGGCCGGCTGGCACTCTCCGGTCACCGTCTCCATGGCCTACGAGGGCGAGCGGACCATGGTGTCCCACGGGCACGAGGCGCCGCCGCCCGAGACGCCCGCCCCCGAGTGCCCGGTGCCGGCCCGCGCCGCGGTCGCCCTGCTGGAGCCCGGCAAGCGGGAGGAGTGGATCGCCAACGCGGCCCGCCGCGGCAGCCGGGTCTTCGCCGACGTGGGCTGGGACGACAGCGGCCGCTGGGACCCGGCGGACCTCGCCGACCTGGAGCACTGCGAGGCCTTCCTGCCCAACGCCGAGGAGGCCATGCGCTACACCCGCACCGAATGCCCGCGCGCCGCCGCCCGGGCGCTGGCGGAGAAGGTGCCGCTCGCCGTCGTCACCCTGGGCGAGCGCGGCGCCTACGCCGCCGACGGGCGCACCGGCGAGACGGCCGAGGTTCCGGCCATCGCGGTGGAGGCGCTCGACCCCACTGGTGCCGGGGACGTCTTCGTCGCCGGTTTTGTCACCGGCACCCTCGCCGACTGGCCGCTTGCCGACCGGCTCGCCTTCGCCTGCCTGACCTCGGCCCTGTCCGTGCAGGAATTCGGCGGTTCGCTCTCCGCGCCGGGCTGGGTGGAGATCGCCGCCTGGTGGCAGCACCTGCGTTCCTATGACGACCAGTCCCGGGACGCCCTGCGCCGCTATGCCTTCCTGGATGGCATCCTCCCGGCGGCCGTCCGCCCCTGGCCACTGCGCCGGGCGGTGCCCACGCTGGGCTTCCGCGGCCGCTGAGCGCCGTGCGTTCCCCGGGGCCCCGGTAAAACCCCTCGGTCTCGTCGGTACACCGTCGTACCCTTGGAACTCCAAGGATCTCGGACACAGAAAGAGGGATGAGCAGGCCAGAGAGCCGGCCCATGACTCAGACACCCACACGCGCGCAGGCACAGGCCCGCTTCACGGTTCCGGCGAAGCACCCCATGGTCACCGTCCTGGGGTCCGGCGACAAGCTCCTGCGCGTGATCGAGAAGGCGTTCCCGCACACAGACATCCATGTCCGGGGCAATGAGGTCAGCGCCACGGGGGAGCGGCATGAAGTCGCCCTCGTGCAGCGCCTGTTCGACGAGATGATGCTGGTGCTCCGGACCGGTGCGCCGATGACGGAGGATGCGGTGGAACGCTCGATCGCCATGTTGCGCAATGAGGACGGCCAGAGTGAGACACCGGCCGAGGTGCTCACCCAGAACATCCTCTCCAGTCGCGGTCGTACCATCCGTCCCAAGACGCTCAACCAGAAGCGCTATGTGGACGCCATCGACAAGCACACCGTGGTCTTCGGCATCGGCCCGGCCGGCACCGGCAAGACCTATCTGGCCATGGCCAAGGCGGTGCAGGCGCTGCAGTCCAAGCAGGTCAACCGGATCATCCTGACCCGGCCTGCCGTCGAGGCGGGCGAGCGCCTGGGCTTCCTGCCCGGCACCCTCTACGAGAAGATCGACCCCTATCTGCGGCCGCTCTACGACGCCCTGCACGACATGCTCGACCCCGACTCGATCCCGCGGCTGATGGCGGCGGGGACGATCGAGGTGGCGCCGCTGGCATATATGCGAGGTCGCACCCTCAATGACGCCTTCATCATCCTCGACGAGGCCCAGAACACCAGCCCCGAGCAGATGAAGATGTTCCTCACCCGGCTCGGCTTTGACTCCAAGATCGTGATCACGGGTGACATCACCCAGATCGACCTGCCGGGCGGCACCAAGAGCGGGCTCCGCCAGGTCCAGGAAATCCTGGAGGGCGTGGAGGACGTTCACTTCTCTCGTCTCACCAGCAACGATGTGGTCCGGCACAAGCTGGTCGGCCGTATCGTGGACGCATACGAGCAGTACGACAGCCGCAATGGAAAGTAACTGATCAGCACCATGGCGATCGACGTCAACAACGAATCCGGCACGGAGGTCGACGAGCAGGCGATCCTCGATGTCGCCCGCTACGCCCTGGCCCGGATGCGCATCCACCCGCTCTCCGAACTCTCGGTGATCGTCGTTGACGCCGAGGCCATGGAGCAGCTCCACGTCCAGTGGATGGATCTGCCCGGGCCCACCGATGTGATGTCCTTCCCGATGGACGAACTGCGTCCGCCGGCCAAGGACGACGACGAGCCGCCGCAGGGCCTGCTCGGCGACATCGTGCTGTGCCCGGAGGTCGCGAAGAAGCAGGGCGAGGACGCGCCGACCCAGCACTCGATGGACGAGGAGCTCCAGCTCCTCACCGTGCACGGGGTCCTGCACCTCCTCGGCTACGACCACGAGGAACCCGACGAGAAGGCCGAGATGTTCGGCCTCCAGGCCGCGATCATCGACGGCTGGCGCGCCGATCGCGGTATCGAAGGGGCCTCCCCGGCCCCCACGATCACGTGACCGGCCAACTGATCACCGCCGCGGTCCTGCTGCTCGTCGTCGCCTGGCTCGCCGCCTGCGCCGAGGCCGGGCTCTCCCGCACCACGCGCTTCGCCGCGGAGGAGGCGCTGCGGCTCGGGCGGCGGGGCAGCGGCAAGCTGATGGCCGTCGCCGCCGACCCGACCCGCTATCTCAATGTGGTGCTGCTGGTGCGCATCGCCTGTGAGATGGCGGCCGGGGTCATGGTCGCCTATGTCTGTCTGCAGGAATTCGAGGAGACCTGGCAGGCGCTGCTGGTCGCCGTCGCGGTGATGGTCCTCGTCTCCTATGTGGCCGTCGGCGTCTCCCCGCGGACCATCGGCCGCCAGCATCCGGTGGGCACTGCCACGGCGGCGGCGTACGTCCTGCTGCCGCTCGCCCGGATCATGGGCCCGGTGCCCCAGCTGCTGATCCTCATCGGCAATGCCCTCACCCCCGGCAAGGGCTTCCGGATGGGCCCGTTCGCCTCCGAGGCGGAGCTGCGGGCGATGGTCGACCTGGCGGAGAAGGAGTCCCTGATCGAGGACGAGGAGCGCCGCATGGTGCACTCCGTCTTCGAGTTGGGCGACACTCTGGTCCGCGAAGTGATGGTGCCCCGCACCGACTTGGTCGTCATCGAGCGCGGCAAAACCATCCGGCAGGCGCTCACTCTGGCGCTGCGCTCGGGCTTCTCCCGGATCCCGGTGACCGGCGAGAACGAGGACGACATCGTCGGCATTGTCTACCTCAAGGACCTCGCCCGTAAGACGCACATCAGCCGGGACGCCGAGTCCGAGCTGGTCTCGACGGCCATGCGGCCCGCGGTCTTTGTGCCCGACACCAAGAATGCGGGCGATCTGCTGCGCGAGATGCAGCAGCAACGCAACCACTGTGCGGTCGTCATCGACGAGTACGGGGGCACGGCCGGGATCGTCACCATCGAGGACATCCTGGAGGAGATCGTCGGCGAGATCACCGACGAGTACGACCGCGAACTCCCGCCCGTGGAGGAACTGGGCGAAGGCCGCTACCGGGTCACGGCCCGGCTCGACATCGGCGACCTCGGGGAGCTGTACGGGCTGGAGCTGGACGACGAGGACGTGGAGACGGTGGGCGGACTGCTCGCCAAGTCGCTGGGCCGGGTTCCGATCGCCGGTGCGGTGGCGCAGGTTCCGCTGACCGAGCGGGGCACCGACCCGTCCGTGACGGGCCTCAGGCTGACCGCCGAGGCGGCGGCGGGCCGCCGGAACCGGATCGTGACGGTGCTGGTGGAGCCGGTGAGGTAGGGGCTCTGCCCCTGCCCTTTCGGCAATGCCCGCAGCCGCTTGGGGAGTTGGGACTCCGGGAAGCGGTAGGTGTCCGGGGCCGGGGCATCCCTACTACCCCTTCCGACCCCGCAGCCCGACCGCCACCAGCACGCCGACGGCCGTCACGATCGATATGCGAAGTAGTATGCTCGGCAATATGTCAACACGTGAGCGCATTACCGTGACCCTGCCGAGCGACGTCCTCGCGGCGATCCGTACCGAGGCGGCCGGGAACGTCTCCGCCTACACTGCCCGCGCCCTCAAGGCCCAGGCCGTACGCGACGCTGCCGATCGCCTGGCCGCCTGGCAGGACGGCCCCGGCCGGCAGCAGTCGGAAGACCTCCACCAGTTCGCCCTCGACCAGCTTGACGACACCCTCGGGGGTATCCGTTGACCGCGAATCCCCCCATCCGCCGCCGGCAGGTGTGGGAGATCACCACGCTGAGAGGGCGCCGTCACGCGTTCGTCGTGCTCGAAGCTGACGCCGCGATGGCTGCCTACCCGCGCACCGTCGTAGTCGCAGTCCTCGACACATCCGGCACCGCCCCCGACACACTGCTGTCCGCCCCCGTCACCAAGCCTCTGGATGCCGTGGTGATCGGAACACAGCTCCACACGTTCACCGCCGCACAGATCACCTCCGGTACCTGCCTGGGTACCGTGCCGGAGGAGCAGATGGAACACGTCTCCCGCTCAATCCGGCTCTCCCTCGACTTGTCCGACTGAACCTCAAAACGCCGAGATGTGCACGATCAAGGCCGAAGAAAGCTGGACGGGACAAGACCGCACGGGCCCGCTTCTTGGTCACACTCGAAGAACCCGTGCGGCCCTCGCCGCGTCACGCTCCGCGTCAGCCCCGCTCGATCGCGGGCGAAGTCGTCAGCGCATGCGCCGCCGCAGCCCGACCGCCACCAGCACACCGACGGCCGCCACGATCGCCGCGTCCACGCCCAGCCCGAGCTTGATGCCGCCCAGCGTCGCGTCCGCAAAGCCGGAACCGCCGTCCCGGAGCGAGGAGATCCGGGCCGAGGACAGCGCGCTCAGCAGCGGGATGCCGATGGTGATGCCGATCTGCTGGGAGCTGGTCACCAGACCCGTGGCCAGACCCTGCTCGTCGTCCGACAGCCCCGACGTCGCGGTGACGCCGTAGGCGACGATCGCCCAGAGATGGCCGACGCACGCGAGCGACACCGCGGCCAGCGCCAGCCAGGCGCCCGACCCCGTGCCCAGGCCCAACAGCGCGGCGGTGAAGGCCGCTTGCACCAGCAGACCGGCCACCAGCGTGTTGCGCGCCCCGAACCGGGCGATGACCTTGGGTGCCGTGACACCGGCGAGCGCCGCGAGCACACCCTGGACGCCGAAGACCAGGCCGGTGCGGAAGGCCGAGAGCTCCAGCACCTCTTGCAGGTACAGGGTGAGGAGGAAGACGACCGTGCTCATCATCGCGAAGGTGACCAGTCCGCCCAGGTTTCCCCAGGCGACGTTCCGGCGCCGGAGCATCGGCAGCGACACCAGCGGCTGGGCGGTCCGCGACTCGATGACCACAAAGGCGGCGAGCAGTACCGCTCCCGCGATCAGCGTGACGATGACGTCCGCACCGCCGAAGCCGCGCTGGGCGGCGGTGGACAGGGCGTAGATCAGTGCCAGCAGTCCGCCGGTGACGGTGACCGCGCCGGGAACGTCGACCCGGGGCCGCTGCGGATGCCGGGACTCGGTCAGCAGCCCGGGCGCCACCGCCAGTACGCCCACCCCCGCCACCGCGAGCAGGCCCATCGTGGAGCGCCAGCCGAGCGCGTCCGTCATCACGCCGCCCAGCACCATGCCGATGGTGAAGCCGAGGGACAGCAGAGTGCCGCTGATGCCCAACGCCCGTTGGCGCTGCGGCCCTTCGGCGAACGTAGTGGTCAGCAGGGACATCCCGGTCGGCACGATGACGGCCGCGCCCAGCCCCTGCAGCGCGCGTCCGGCCAGGAAGGACGTGGGGTCCCAGGCGAGCGTGGCGAGCACCGACGCGGTGGTGAACAGGGCGAGCCCGGTGAGGAACAGCTTCCGCCGCCCGTAGCGGTCGGCTATCCGTCCGAAGAGCAGCAGGAAGCCGCCGGACGGCAGGGCGAAGGCGGTGACCGCCCATTGGAGGTCGGCCTGGCCCATGCCGAGGGAGTCGCCGAGGACGGGCAGGGCGACATTGAGGATGGAGAAGTCGAGCGCGACGATGAACTGCGCGGCGCACAGCACCAGCAGGATCAGCTTCGCGCGGGCGGTCATGTGGGATTCCGCCGTCGGCGATAGGGAGTCATCGACGGCTTCGTAGGTGTCGAGGGACATGGTCAACACCTTGCGGCTCCCGGAATACTCGTGGGGAGACAGTGCTTATGGTGTTGGCGGTACCAACAGGCAGGCAGGGGGAACCATTGATCACCACATCGCAGTCCCGGACGCCCGGATCCGGCACCGAGGAGCGCCGCCGCCCGGAACTGCGCGCGTTCCTGATGAGCCGCCGCGCTCGGGTCTCCCCGGCCGAAGCGGGCCTGCCGGACGGCGGCGCCCGCCGACGCACCCCCGGGCTGCGCCGTGAGGAGGTCGCCGTGCTCGCCGGGGTCGGCGTCAGCTGGTACCAGTGGCTGGAGCAGGGGCGCGAGATCACCGTCTCCCCGCAGGTGCTGGACTCGGTGGCCCGGGTCCTCAGGCTGGACGGGACGGAGCGCCGCCATCTCTACGTCTTGGCCGGCTTGAACCCGCCGCCGGTCGAGCGCGACCACGCCGACCCGGACTATCTGTGCGAGGGCCTGCACCGGCTGATCGACGGCTGGATGCCCAACCCGGCGCACATCATGGACCCCTACTGGAACACCGTCGCCTTTAACGAGGCGGCCCAACTGATCTTCGGTTTCAGCCCGGAGACCCGGCAGAACTGTCTGGTCGACTTCTTCACCGACCCCGTCTACCGCTCGCGCTCGGCGAACTGGGAGGACAACGCCCGCGATGTCGTCGCCCAGTACCGAGCCGCCTGGTCGGAACACCCGGGCGACGAGGGATTCGCCGAGATCGTCGCCGAACTGTCCCGGGCGAGCGAGGAGTTCGCCCGGCTGTGGGCGTGCAACGACGTGATGCCCCAGGGTCAGTTGGTCAAGGAGTACGAGCACCCGCTGGTCGGCACGCTGTACCTGGAGGTCACCCACCTGCGCGTCCCGGCCCGCCCGGACCTGGTGATCGTGATGGACAACCCGGTGCCGGATTCGGGCACGGCGGCCAAGCTGGAGTGGCTGAGCACGCCGGAGAGCCGGCGGAGCGGGATGTACCGGGTGGCGGGGTGAGGTTGCCTCACCCGGGTGAGTGAACGCTACCCGGGTTTCCCAACCCGTTGATAACGTGGAAGGCATGGACGAGTCGGCATCGCACCCGATTGGTGAGGGTCCCGCTGTGCGCGTGAGCCTGTCACTGCCCGAGGGAACGGCAGTCGCGATCCGTGAGCGGGTGGGCAAGGGCGAGTTCTCGGCATTCCTCGCCTCCGCCGCGGAACGTGAGCTGCGCGGCCTGATCATCGACGAGATCTACGCGGATCATGTCGAGCGCAATGGTCCGGTGCCGGATGAGGTCGTGCGCCAGGTGGCGGCCGAGTTCGACGCGCTGTTCCACGGGGAGGGTGACGAGTGGCACGCAAGTCCGGCGGCGTAGGCGGTGGCTGCCTCTTCCTCGACTGCGATGGGCTGTCCCGACTGATCGCTGACGACCGCCGGGTCGTGGAGCGGGTGCACACCGCCCGCCGCCATGGGATGAACGTGGCGACCAGCTCGCTCACCATCGTTGAAGCGATTCATGACCGAGTCGACAAGGCTCGTCTGAACTGGGTGCTTTCCGGCATCGACATCAAGGACGCGACCGAGCGCATCGGCCGGGAAGCATCGCGGCTTCTCCTGGCAGCGGGGCTGCACGGTCACAAGTACGCCGTCGATGCCGTGGTCGCCGCCACGGCGATGGCCCAGCCGGGGCCGGTGATGGTGGTGACCAGCGATGTCGAAGACCTCACGGTCCTCTGCGACGTGGCTGACCGGCCCAAGCGTGTGGTCATCGTCTCCGCCTGAGCCGATCCAACCGCGGCCGGCGGCCGCATATGCTCCCCGGCATGACCGACAACACCGCCCTGGACCCCGAGGACCGCAAGCTCATCACCCTCGCCCGCGCCACCCGCGCCCGTAACGCCGTCCCCGAGGGCGCGGCCGTGCGGGACGAGACGGGCCGTACGTACGTCGCCGGAACGGTCGCCCTCGACTCGCTGCGCCTCAGCGCGCTCCGGACGGCCGTCGCGATGGCCGTGGCCAGCGGCGCGAAGTCGCTGGAGGCGGCCGCGGTGGTGTCGGAGGCGTCCGCCGTCCCGGACGCGGACCGCGCGGCGGTACGGGACCTGGGCGGGCCGGACACCCCGGTGCTGCTCGCTGCCCCGGACGGCACGCTGCGCGCCACGCTCGGCGCAGAGAGTGACCGATGACCGCGACGTCGCCGGCGAAAGGCGTCGAGACCGGCTTTACCTGGGTATTCGCGGGTGTCACGGCTCTGATGGCGGTGAGCCTGGTCGTGGACTGGAGAAGCGGCAAGGGCTTCGACTGGAGCACCTCCGCCCTCCTGCTGATGCTCGGCTCGCAGGCGGTGCGCGATGTTCTGCAGATACGGGGCATGGAGCGCGCCGCCGCCCGCACCGGAACCGTCGGCAACTGGCTGCTCGTACCCGCGGCCGCCATGCTGTGGGCCGAAGTGATCATCGGCTGGAACAAGAGCAAGGGCACATCCTGGCTCCCGTTGACGGCAGCGGTGGCGCTCTCTCTCGGCGCGGTGGCGGCGGGTGTGATCGCCCTGCGCCGCAGACGCAAGGCCTGACCGCCCGGGAGAGCCGTGGTCGGGGGCTCGCGGGGGATCGGGGAGAATGATGGGTATGGAAAGAGCCTCCTCCCCCTCCCAGGCGCCCCACCGCGCGGGCTTCGCGTGCTTCGTCGGCCGCCCCAACGCGGGCAAGTCGACCCTGACCAACGCACTGGTGGGGACGAAGGTCGCGATCACCTCCAACCGCCCGCAGACCACCCGGCACACCGTTCGCGGCATCGTGCACCGCCCCGACGCCCAGCTCGTCCTGGTCGACACCCCCGGCCTGCACAAGCCGCGCACCCTGCTCGGCGAGCGGCTCAACGATGTGGTCCGCACCACCTGGGCCGAGGTCGATGTCATCGGCTTCTGCCTGCCCGCCGACCAGAAGATCGGCCCCGGCGACCGCTTTATCGCGAGCGAGCTCGCCGGGATCAAGAAGACCCCCAAGATCGCCATCGTCACCAAGACGGACCTGGTGGACTCCAAGGCCCTGGCCGAGCAGTTGCTCGCCATCCAGCGGCTGGGCGAGGAGCTGGGCATCGAGTGGGCCGAGATCGTCCCGGTCTCGGCCACCGCCGGCCAGCAGGTCTCGCTCCTCGCCGACCTCCTGGTCCCCCTCCTCCCCGAGAGCCCCCCGCTCTACCCCGAGGGCGACCTCACCGACGAGCCCGAGCAGGTCATGGTCGCCGAGCTGATCCGCGAGGCCGCGCTCGAGGGCGTACGGGACGAACTCCCGCACTCCATCGCCGTCGTCGTCGAGGAGATGATCCCGCGCGAGGACCGCCCCAAGGACAAGCCGCTGCTCGACATCCACGCCAACGTCTACATCGAGCGCCCGAGCCAGAAGGGCATCATCATCGGCCCCAAGGGCGCCCGGCTGAAGGAGGTCGGCGTGAAGTCCCGCAAGCACATCGAGGCACTGCTGGGCACGCCGGTCTACCTGGACCTGCACGTCAAGGTCGCCAAGGACTGGCAGCGGGACCCCAAGCAGCTGCGGCGGCTGGGGTTTTAGGGCCTCCCGGGAGTAGGGGCGTGCAGGCGTATGGCGCTGGTTCGCAGCGGATGACCTACCGGTCGTGGAGCACCGTCGGGCGGGTGACCGGCACGATGGTGAGGAGATCATCCAGCCCCTTGAAGTCGTCGGGGTCGGTGGTGAACAGGGGGAGACGCTCGGCGATGGCAATCGCTGCAATCATCAGGTCGGCCACCCGGCGCCGGGGTTTCCGGCCGCTGCTGATCACGGCAGCGCAGACTCTGCCGTAGATGCGGGCTGCATCGGCGGTGAAGGGGATGGGGTCGAACTCGTTCTCGGCGCGCTGCAGCACGTCCATGCGCCGGGCGCGCTCGATGCGTTCGTCGTAGTCGTCTTGCTCGGCATTGCTGCGCACCTGGTGCGGACCTGCGGAGAGCTCTGCCAGGGTGATGGCGCTGATGGCCATCTCGGCCGGGAGCTCTTCGGGGGCGATCCACCTGCGCAGGATCATGATGTCGGTGCCGAGGAGCCCCTGCTCGTGTTCAGCGGGCATAGGGGTCATCCGGCACCTGGTCGACGGCGACATCCTGGTCCGCACGGAAGGCATCCGGAGAGATGTCCGGAGCGGTACGGGACATGGCCGCGAACTCGCCCCGTGGCACAAAGCGTCGGCGGCGGCGCAGCGGGATCAGCTCACCGATGTGATGACCGTCCCGGGTGACGGTGAAGGACTGCCCGTCCTGAACGGCGTCCATGATCTCTTTGGACCTGGTACGCAGATCGCGTTGGGTGATTTCGGGTTGAGCTGCCATGCATCCAGGGTAGTCGGATGTGCCACAGCGTGCTACCGGGTAGCACTCTACGGTTCCCGGAATTCACCCGCCCCGCCCAGGGCCTCCTCACCGCGGTGCGCCGCACCCGCGAACAACTGGCCCTGCCGCGCTGGCACACTCACGGCATGGAGACTGCCGAGTTCATCGAAACACTGCGGGACGAGGGGCGGTTGTTCGCGGACGCCGCGGAGCGGGCCGACGCCGACGCCCCCGTTCCCGGGTGCCCGGGATGGCTGGTACGAGACCTCGTCATCCATCTGGGGAGGGTCCACCGCTGGGCCACGGCATTCGTGGCCGAGGGCGGACAGCGGCCGGTACGGCTGCCCGGCGCACCGGAGTTGGACGACCAGGCGCTCGTGCCCTGGCTGCGCGAGGGGCACGGCCGCCTGGTCGGGACATTGAGCGCGGCCCCGCCCGACCTCTCCTGCTGGACGTTCCTGCCCGCGACCTCACCGCCGGCCTTCTGGGCGCGACGACAGGCCCATGAGACCGCGGTGCACCGGGTGGACGCGGAATCCGCACTCGGCGGTCCCCTCTCGCCGGTGCGGCCCGCCTTCGCGGCCGACGGGATCGACGAGTTGCTCCGTGGCTTTCATGGCCGCGGCAATTCGCCGGTCCGCACCGAATCCCCGCGCGTGCTGCGGATCCGGCCCACGGATGTGCCGGGGACCGCCTGGACGGTGCACCTCTCGGACGGCCCGCCCCGGACGGAACGCACCGCCGAGGTGCGGGGTGCGGTCGACTGCGAGTACGAGGGGTTGGCGGCCGACTTGTATCTCGTGCTGTGGAACCGGCTTCCGGTGGAGGCGGTGAGGGTTACCGGTGATGCGTCGTTGGCCCAGATGTGGCGCGATCTCTCCGGGACTTGATTCCTTCGCGGTGGCTCAAGCGCCGTGATCGGTCCACCAGTTGGTGAACGAACACCGCTGCTCCCGAGGTCGCTACGGCAGTGCCGGCCAGACCAGCGCCTGGGCGACGATGACGTTCTCGCCGTTGAAGGTGACGGCGGGGCCGCCGTGCAGTTCGTAGCCAAGGCCAATCGCCTCGCTCACCCGTTGGCAGAACGCGGCGTTGTCCGGACCGGTCAGGACTCGGTAGACAGGCAATCCGTTTGGTGGCGTGCTCATGAGGAGAAGGATCTCATCCTCACCCGTCGACCGAGCCGCCGGGCCGGCCTGCCGTGGGTGGGATGGGGTCGTTGGCGAGCAATGGCCGGAGGGCGCCGAGAAGCGCGCCGATGCAGATGTCGCGGAGCTGGGTGCGGGTGCAGGTCTCATGAGTGAGCCAGTCCAGGCAGAGGACCTGGACGAAGACCAGCCAGCTCTTCAGGGCGGCGGACGCGGTCTCACGGGCGCTGTCGTCCGCGAGCGGGAGTGCGGCCAGCAGCCGTGTGCGGAGTGTGTCCAGCTCGTTTGTCGTGATCGACTGGATCACCGGGTCGCCCGCGAGAGCCCGGTTTGTGGCGAGGACGGTGTTGCGGTTGGCCACAAAGTGGTCGAGGTGGACGTCCATGCCCTGGATGAGCTGCTCCACCAGGGAGTCGGCGGGGTCGAGCCGGGTTTCGGCGAGCAGTCGGTCCGCCGCCTGTTGGTGGACGGCCGCGAAGAGGGCGTGCTTGCTGGGGAAGTGGCGGTAGAGCAGGGCTCGGGAGATGCCGGCCTCGCTGGCGACTTCCTCCATCAGCACGTCGTCGTACGGGCGCGCGGCGAAGAGCTGTGCTCCGACGGAGAGGAGTTGGGCGCGGCGGTCGGCGGGGCTGAGTCGCTGGCGGGGAGGCACAAACGCAGATTACTTGACATGTGTCTACTGGCGCACTCAGTCTAGTAGATGAATGTCAACTAAGGCTCTCTCGCGAGACGTTGGGAGGGATCATGGCAAGGGTTCTGCGGGCACTCGCACAACTGATGGGCTGGGCCTGTGTACTGATCGGTATGGGTCACGTGATACTCGGCAACGCGGCGATCCCCGGCGCAGGTTCTGCCGGCGCGACGGTCGACAGCTGGGGCCGGTTCATGGGGGCCATCTTCGTCGGCTACGGGCTGGCCTGGCTCTGGGCCGCCCGGCAGCGGCCCATCCCGGCTCGGGCGGTGTGGTGGCTGGCCGGCGTCCTTCTGCTGGGTGGCGCGGGCCGGCTGCTCTCGCTCGCCGTGCACGGTTGGCCGCAGTGGTTCCAGATCCCACTGGCAGTGATCGAGCTCGGCCTGCCGCCGGTCTTCTTCTGGCTGGCCGACGCGGAGGAACGAGCTCTGCACAGCGGCGCGGAGGCCGTGCCCGCCGGGTGCGGCGTCACCGCCCAAGGCGGTCGGCACGGGTGACCGCAGCCGGTGTGGCGACCGGGCCCGCGCGGCCCGCGGCTACGCCCGCCGCTCGCAGGGCAGCAGCTGACGTGTTTCGCGCGCCCGGCGCGATTTCAATTCTGCGGAAATGATTGACCCGCCTCACCGGGCGCGATACCACCAAGGGGCACGAGTTTCCCAACAGTTGAGGAGAGCCGGCATGCTGCGCATTGACGTCAGTATTTTCTCCGGCCGCCCCGACCCATCCTGGATCATCACCGATGAGAGCACGGTGAGAAGTCTGTTATCGGATGTGGCCGACGCGGCGGAAGAAGCGGTGGGGATACCCGGGGCGGGCTACGACGGCCTGGGATATCGCGAGGTCGTGGTCTCCGCCGTCAGCGATGACGAGCCCTGGCCCGAGTCCCTGCCCCGCAGCTTCTCCCTGGGCACCCTGGGTGCCCGTGACCTCGGCCGCTCGGCCGAGCTGGCCCGCCGGGTCGTGGAGGGCATGACCCGCCACACGGACACCGGACTGGCCGAGCACGAACAGACGCCGCTCGACGACGAGCTGCGTGACCTGGTGCTCCACGAGATCGACGCCTTCGCGGCCGCCCCGCCGACGTGGACACGGTCCCCGGAGCTTGCCGTGCATCCCGCGCGCACCACCGCTCAGGAAGCCGAGCCGACCGTCACCTGCTACATCGAACTCGGCGCGTACAACCCCGGGTTCTGGAACACCCCGGCGGTCCAGCCCAAGAACAACTGCTACAACTACGCGCGCAACGTCCGCACCGACACCTTCGCCCAGCCCGGCCGGGCACACGGAGCCCAGACCGGGATCATGGCCTGTCCGAACGTCACCCAGGCCACCCTGGCCGACCGTCTCGTCCGGCGCGGCCAGTGCCTGCCGGACGGCGAAAAGCCCCGCTGGCTCATGGCACTTGTCGTCTGGCCGGGCAAGGACTATCACTGGTACCGGTTCCACAACGGCAATTTCTGGGGCCACAAACCCGGCACGACGCCGGCCCGGAACTACGACGACAGCGGTCACCAGATCTCAAACCCGGAAACGTGCAACCGCGGCGGCTACCGTGATTTCTGCGGGTACTTCTATGCCGGACGCTCGGTCGTCATCAGGTGAGACCGAGGGGCGCGAAGAGAACGTGAAGAGGAATTCATGCTGGTGGAGCTGGATCTGTTCAGTGGTCGCCCCAATCCCCATTGGCGCCTCGATCCCGGTGCCGCCGAGGAATTCCGCGCGCTGACGGCCGGCCTCCCGCCCGCAGGACCGGCGGCCCGGCCCCCGTCCCCGGGGCTGGGCTACCGCGGCTTCACGGTCACGGACGCCGACCGCATGATCCATGTCTTCGCCGGCCGGGTGACCGAGGGGACCATGTCCCGGACCGACCCGGACCGGTCCCTGGAACACTGGCTGCTGACCCGGCTGCCCCCGTCGCTGCGACACCTCCGCTCCGTGGTGGCCGAGGCGCTCGAGGACGGTCCGGACGACTGACGCAGCGTGCCCGGCGAGCCCTTCGTCGGCCGCCCCCGCACTCGGCCCGTTCTGCGACCACGGGCCGCACGGCCACCGTCACGTCATGGCCCCTTCGCCCCGCGAATCGTAAGCCTGCCGCACCCATCGGTGACACAGCCATGCACCTTCACAGGCCGAACGCCAGGGCGGATTCCCGCCAGCGCCGGCGATCACCGTCCCGTTTTATGAACCAGCAACCAACGACGAGGAGGGTTCATGAACGGCAAGGCGGTTCTGGTGACAGGTGGCAGCCGGGGGATCGGCGCGGCGATCGCGCTGGCCATGGCCGAGGCGGGAGCCGATGTGGCCATCACCTACACGGCCAACGAGGCGGCGGCCAAGGAAGTGACCCGCAGGATCGAGGCGGTCGGCCGCCGAGGCATCGCCCTCAGGGCGGACGCGGGCGACGTCGGTGATGCGGTGGCCGCCGTGGACTGGGCGGTGCAGACGCTCGGCCGGCTCGACGTGCTGGTCAACAACGCGGGCGTGGGCGTGCTGGGCCCGCTCGCCGGGCTGACGCCGGCCGACGTCGACCGCGTGCTCGCGGTCAACGTACGGGGTGCCTTCCTCGCCTCGCAGGCCGCAGCGGGCCACATGAGCCAGGGGGGCCGGATCATCACCATCGGCACCTGCATGACCCAGCGGGTACCGGGCCCCGGCGGAACGCTCTACGCGATGAGCAAGTCGGCGCTGACCGGGCTCACCAAGGCCCTCGCCCGGGAGCTCGGCGAACGGGGCATCACCGCCAACATCGTCCACCCGGGGCCGGTCGACACCGACATGAACCCGGCCGACGGACCCTACGCGGCCCCCCAGGCCGCGATGACGGCCCTCGGCCGATTCGGCCGGCCTGAGGAGGTCGCAGCCATGGTCACCTACCTCGCCGGAGACGGGGCCGCCTACATCACCGGATCCGAGTTCTCCGTCGACGGCGGCCACGCCGCCTGATCAGGCCGGACAGTGCCCTGCCTCTCGTCGTCTCCCGTCGTCTTGCTTTCGGCGACGGGAGACAGGGCTTCGACCGTAGAAGGCCGCCTCCTCCAGGGGAGGCCCTCGGGAGGCGAGGTCGCGTCCGCGGAGCGGTGGGAAAGGGCTCGACGCGGTAGTTCCGTGAGCGTTGATGTTACGCGGCTTGCTCGAGTGCGGCGGCGGTCTCAGCGGGCGTCTTGTGGAGGGTGGTTGGGGGTTCGAGGAGGGCTCGGCGGAGGTCTTGCAGGGTGCGCAGGGCCTTGGGTGTCATGGTGAGGCCGTGCCAGCCGCGTGTGGCGCGGTCCAGGACGGCCCAGATGAGGCTGACGCAGGAGGTCTCGCCGGGGAAGCGGCCGATGGCCTTCACGCGGCGGCGGGTCTCGCCGAAGGTCTGCTCGATGAAGTTGGAGTGCCGGATGCGCTTGTGGTGTTCGGCGGGGAAGCGCAGGTAGACGGTGAGGGTGGCCCGGTCGTCGGCCATGGCGCGCATCGCGGCGGGGTAGGCGCCGGCCCACTGGTCGATGAACGTGTCGATGCGCCGTTGCACCGCCTCGGCGAGTTGTCGGCCCGGCGCGGTGTTCTTCAGTTGCTCGTCGCTGGTGTCGAAGCAGGCCCGGAACCCGGCGTGGACGGCTTCCTGGTCGTCTTTGCCGGTCTTTGCGAGGACGTTGCGCAGTTTGTGAACGGTGCACCTCTGGCGCAGGGCTTTGGGGAAGACCTGCTCGGCCGCGCT